>URRU01000044.1 GCA_900550335.1 uncultured Clostridium sp.
CAGAGGAAATAATTTATATTCAGAAGTGGTAATAACCACTATGTATTGAAACTTATTAAAAAAATTAAAATAAATAGGTAAAATAAAAAATTAAATAGGGAGGTAGTCATGATTACTACAATAACATTCAATGCATCTATAGATAGATTATATAGAGTAAGTGAAATAAATATAGGTGAAGTGCAGAGAGTAATCGAATCTAATGCCACTGCTGGAGGAAAGGGAATAAACGTAACAAAAGTGTGTAAAATTCTTGGTGAAGATCCTATGGCGATTGGATTCTTAGGTGGATTTAATGGTGCATTTATAAAAAATGAGCTAGACAAGAAAGAAATAAAAAATAGATTCACAAAAATAGATTCTGAAACTAGAAACTGCTTAAATATTATAGAAAATAATAAAGTTAGTACTGAGTTTTTAGAAAAAGGGCCAGTTGTAGAAGCTAGTGATTTAGAAAGATTTGAAGAAGATTTAAATGCAGTTATAAAAGATACTAAGGTTTTAGCAGCATCTGGAAGTTTTTGCCAGAATATGCCAGTTGAATACTACGAAAAAATAGGAAATATATGCAGAGAAAATGGAGTTAAGTTTGTACTAGATACTTCTGGAAATGCGTTAAAGGCAGCTCTTAAATCTAAGCCTTATCTTATAAAACCTAACACAGATGAGATAAAACAGCTGCTAGATGTAAATGTAGAATCAAGAGAAGAAATAATAGAAGCTGGTAAAAAACTTTTAGAGTTAGGTGCAGAAAATGTATGTATATCTCTAGGAAAAAATGGAATGATATATCTAGATGGTAAAAATGTTTATGATGTTAAAATTCCAAAAGTAGAGGCAGTAAATACTGTTGGCAGTGGAGATAGTACAATAGCAGGATTCAGTGTAGGTATACTTAGAGGATATAGTCTAGAAGAAACTATAAAACTTGCAAATGCATGTGGTATAAGTAATGCTTTAAACGTAGACACAGGATTTGTTAAATTAGAAGAAGTTGAAAAGTACAAAAACTTAGTGGAAGTAACTAAAATAGCTTAATTGAGACGATAAAAGAAGGTTATTTATATAATAAAAACGTATAAGGTTTAAAATTTTCTATTGACAAAGAAAAACAAATAAATTATTCTAAGAATAGAAAGTGGTAGTTACCAGTTTAGACAAAATCGTTCGAAAGACGATTATATTTTTTACTTTCTTAACTGGTTATAACCTTATAACCAAAATAAAGACCAAAAATAAAAAGGAGAAAAATAATGTTTAAATTCGACGAACAGAAATTAAAAGATTTAGGTGCAATAATAACAACAACAGAAATAAAACAGCAGCCAGAATTATGGGCTGAAGCTTACGAAATATACAAAGAAAACAAAGAAAACTTAGATAAATTCATATCTAACATAGGAGAAAAACACGGACAGTTTAGAGTAATATTTACTGGTGCTGGTACTTCTGCTTATGTAGGTAATTCAATAGTTCCTTACTTAAACAGAAAAAATGACCAGAAAAAAATGATAATAGAAGCTATAGCTACAACTGATATAGTTTCAAATCCTTACGACTATCTAAAAGAAGATATGCCAACTTTATTAGTATCATTTGCAAGAAGTGGTAACAGTCCAGAAAGTTTAGCAGCTCTTAACCTAGGAAAACAGGTAGTTAAAGATTTCTATCATTTAGCTATAACTTGTGCTCCAGAAGGTAAATTAGCACAGATGACTAAAAACGACGAACACAACTACTTATTATTAATGCCAGCAAGATCTAATGACCAGGGATTTGCTATGACTGGAAGTTTCTCTTGTATGATGTTATCTGCAATGCTTATATTCGATAACTTAAATGAAGACGAAGAAAGCTCATATGTAAGAACAATAGTTGAAATGGGAAGAAATGTAATAGAAAGAAAAGATGAAGTACATAAATATATAGAAGGTGATTTTGATAGAGTTGTTTACCTAGGTTCAGGTGGATTAGGTGCTTTAACTCAGGAAGCTCAGTTAAAATTACTTGAATTAACTGCAGGTAAAATAGCTACAGGATACGATTCTTCAATGGGATTCAGACACGGCCCAAAATCATTCATAAACGAAAACACTCTAGTATTTGTATTTGTTTCTAACAATGCATATACAAGACAGTACGATTTAGATGTACTTGAAGAAATAAATGCAGACCAGATAGCAAAATTAACTTGTGCTATATCTGTAGAAAATGAAGCAAACTTCTCTGGGGAAACATTCGGATTTGGAAAAGAATACGCTAATCTTCCAGATGCATACCTTGCATTCCCTTACATAATGTTTGCTCAGGCATTATCTCTATTTGTTTCAGTTAAAGTTGGAAATAAACCAGATACTCCATCTCCAACAGGAACAGTTAATAGAGTTGTTAAAGGTGTAATAATACACGAATACGAAAAATAGAAAATTTGATTGGATAGATTGAATAATTTGAAGGAGGTTTAGTTATGGCATTAGTAACTACAAAAGAAATGCTTTTAAAAGCGCAGGAAGGTCATTACGCAGTAGGTGCGTTTAATGTTGAAAATATGGAAATGGTTATGGCTGTAATAGGAGCTGCAGAAGAATTAAATTCTCCAGTTATACTACAGACTACTCCATCTACAGTAAAATACGCAGGTTTAGATTATTATTTAGCAAATGTTAAGGTTGCAGCTGAAAAAGCTAGTGTACCAGTAGCAATGCACTTAGACCACGGTTCAAGCTTTGAACTAGCTATGCAGGCACTTAGAACTGGATATACTTCAATAATGATAGATGGTTCTCATGAATCATTTGAAGATAATATAGCTGTATCTAAAGCAGTTGCAGACGCTTGTAGACCATCAGATATACCAGTAGAAGCAGAATTAGGTAAAGTAGGCGGAAAAGAAGATGATTTAGATGGTGGAGAAGGAAATGCTCATACAGATCCACAGGAAGCTAAAGAATTCGTTGAAAGAACAGGAGTGTCTTCATTAGCTGTAGCAATAGGTACTGCTCATGGTATATACAAAGGTGAACCTAAAATAGATTTAGATAGATTATCAGAAATAAGAGAAGTTGTATCTGTTCCACTAGTACTTCACGGTGGTTCTGGTATACCTGACGAAACAATAAAAGAAAGTATAAGAAGAGGTATAGCAAAAGTAAACTATGCAACTGAACTTAGAATAGCATTCAGTAATGGAGTTAAAAAAGTTTTAGCTGAAAACCCAGATGTAATAGATCCTAAAAAATATGGAGCAGCTGGACGTGACTCTGTTAAAGAATTTGTTAAAGGAAGAATGGAAGTTTGTGGCTCAATAAATAGAGCATAATTTGATAAACCAACCTTTTAAAGACCCTAAATTCATACTATTTGTGTGTGGATTTAGGGTATTTAAGCAGATATACTATTTATTTGCGTTTGTAAAAATAATGGGGCAATGTTTTCCTAGTTAAAGTGAAAAAAATATGTTTTTGTAAACTCTATGTTAAATGTATAATATAATAAGAGAATAAAATAAATATACTCTTTTGTAAAAAATGTATATTTAATAAAGTTTACTAACAGTTTTAAATAATAAAACTTAATTTAATTTAGAATAACTTTAAATATAATGAGATATAAATTTCAAGATATGTAATGAAAAAAATCGTCTTTTGTAAAGGATATGTTTTTAATATAATAACCTTAAAGACAAAGGACACAACTAATTAAGGGGGTGATCTTATCAGACAACGTATTATTCTTGAAGAACTAATTAATAGCGATGGATACTTAAAATTAGATTATTTTGCAGAAAAATTAGGAGTTTCAACAAGAACCATAAGAAACGATATAAAGGATATGGAAAAAGATTATGAGCGTAACGGATTTTGTTTGGAATACAAAACAAGGTTAGGTTATATTCTTAAAATAACAGATAAGAATAAGTTTGAAACTTACTTAGAAAAATTACCCGATTATATAGTTGAAAGTCCTGAACAAAGATTGGATTCAATTATAGTGGAATTATTGCTAAAGGATGGATACAAAACAATTGAAAGCTTAAGTGATAAGTTTTTAGTGAGTACATCCCAGATAAAAAATGATTTGAAAAAGATAGATGATAGGCTGCTTAAATACGATTTGAGATTAGATAGAAAACCTCATTATGGATTAAAAGTAGAAGGTCCTATAGATTCAATTCAAAAATTAATCAGAGAGCTTTACGCAAAGAAAAATAGAAATTTTATGAAATATAAAATGACATATGTAAGTAAAGCAAAGATAGTAAATATAAAATCTACTATAAAAGATATTTTCAATGAACATTCACTAGAGGTAAATATAGCTGAGCTGGAAGAAATACTATCACAGTTAGTTATCTTATATATAAAGACAAGCTTAAGAAAAAGCTCTGATGTATATATGATAGATAAAAAAGAAGATGATGAAGTATTAGAAGGCATATTAAGTGGAATATTCTATGAAAATAGATATTATTTTACCCCTCAGGAAAATGATTACCTAAAAAGACTTATAAGAGAAAAAACAAAAGATAAGAAAGCTGCTTCTCTTGCAATAGATAAAAGCAAGTTAGAGGAAGTTATATATGAGTACTTTAAAGAGGTTGATAAAAGATATAAAACAAGCTTTTTAGATGATAAAGAGTTTTTAAAGCTTTTATACTTACATATAGCTGCTTTAATAGAAAGATCTAAAAACAACCAAAGTATCTCAAATCCATTTTCAGTGAAAATAAGTCAACAATACCCTACAGTTTTCAACTTAGCAATACAGTTATCAAAAAAAATAGAGCAGGAATATGATATAGAAATAGATCAGAATGAAATCGGATTTATAGCTACTCATATAGCGGTTCCTTTTGAAAAGAGAGAAAAAAACAACTTCGATAAGAAATACAGAATAGCAATTGTTTGCTCATCTGGAGGAGGAAGTGCATTTTTAATAAAGCTTAGATTAGCTGAGATTTTTAGAAATGCAATAATAGAAAACTTCTCATTATTAGATGAAGAAGAGGTTATAGACTTTAAACCAGATTTAATTTTCTCAATAACAAAGCTAGGATTTAAAATCGACGCTCCAGTAATTTTAATAAATGAAATTTTAGATGAGCTAGATAATATGAACATAAAAGAAAGTGTAATGTTTGTAGACCATATGCATAGTGCTAATAACCCTAAAGAATATATATTGAGTTTATTTAGCAAAAATCATTTTAGATGCATAACAGAAAAAATGGATTACAAAGAAGTTCTTTATTCTATGGCACAGGATGTTGTAGATGATGGAGCTTGTTCCCCTACATTCCCAGATGATGTTTGGGAGAGGGAGTCTTGCCTAAGTACTATATATAAAAATGGAGTTGCAATACCTCATCCAATAGAGATGACAGGAAATAAAAACTTAATATCTGTAGGTCTTGTGCAGGCAGATATTGAAAGCGAAGGAAAAACTCCAAAAGTAATATTTATGGTTTCTCTTAAAAAAGGAGATTTAGAACTACACAGACAGATATCTAAATACCTAGATAGGGTAATGTCTAGTGAGGAAATAGTGGATATGCTAAATAAATCTCAGTCTTATGAAGAATTCATATATAAATTGAAAATATATATAGGAGGATAAAAGATGAATATAGATTTTCTAAAAAAATTGTCTGAAGCAGATGCCATAGCTTCTAATGAAGGCGAAGTTAGAAAGGTTATGCTAGACGAATTAAAGGATTATAGTGATAAAGTGGAATACGATGGTTTAGGAAGTGTAATATTTTCAAAAATAAAAGGTGAAGACCTACCAAATATAATGCTTTGCGCTCACATGGATGAAGTAGGATTTATGGTAAGAAGTATAGATAAATTAGGTATGATACACCTTATAAATATAGGTGGTGTTAAACCCTTAGCCCATTTCACGCAGAGAGTAAGAATAACAACTAGAGAAGGTAAGAAAATACCTGCTATAATAAATGCTACTTATAATGAAGGAAAAGCAGAAAATATATACGCAGACATCGGTGCATATACAGAAGAAGAAGTAAGAAATCTAGGAATAAGAGTTGGAGATATGGTTACATACTCAACTGAATTTGAAAAATTCGACCTACCAAATAGATTAGTTGGTAAAGCATTTGACGATAGATTAGGATGCTTTGTTATGGGAGAAGTTTTAAAAAGACTAGAAAAAGAAGATTTAAACTGTAATGTACACTTTGCAGCAACAAGTAGTGAAGAAGTAGGAATAAGAGGTGGTAAGACAGCTACTTATTTCGTAAATCCAGATATAGTATTCGCAATAGATGTTGCATGTGCAAAAAATGAATTTGTAAGAGATTACACAAATCAGAAACAGATAGACAAGGGTATCATGCTTATGCATAGAGATAGAACTTTAGTTCCAAATAAAGAACTAGTTAATTACGTTATTGATGTAGCTGAGGAAAACGGTATATCGTTACAGCACGACATGTTCCAGTCAGGAGGAACAGATGCAGGTGAGGCTCATCTAGTAAACGAAGGGAAAGCAGCTGTTGTTACTTGTATCCCAGTAAGATACGGACACTGTGCATTCTCAATAGTAAGTAATAAAGATCTTGAAGATACTATAGAGCTATATACTAAATTAATTTTAGATTTAGATAAAGAAAAATATAATAAAATAAGAAATTTTGGCTAATTTAAAAGGTAAAAGGAGATTTTGAAAAATGTCAACAGAAATGCAGATAATGGAATTAATATCTACAGCAGGAGAAAGTAAAGCTAAAGCTTTCGAAGCTTTAAAAAAAGTTAAAACAAGAGATTTTGATGGAGCAAGAGCTTTATTAAAAGAAGCTAGAGAAATAGACGTAGCAGCTCACAATATACAGACTCAGCTTATAACACGGGATTTAAATGAAGATATGGAAAGCCCAGAAATGAGCTTATTAATGGTTCACGCTCAGGACCACTACATGACTTCTCAGTTAGCTAAGGACATAATAGAAGCAGTTATAAATGTTTTCGAAGAAGAATAAGATTTGAACTTAAAAAATTAGAAACAAATAAATCAGAAAGATAAATTTGTCAAAAGTAAATTAGAAATTAATTATATTTTAAAAATATAAATAATATAAAAAAATCCAGTAAAAATAAAAAACAAAATTTTAGGAGGAATAATAGTTATGAAAATATTATTATGTTGTGCAGGTGGATTTTCAACAAACATGCTTATGCAGAATATGAAAAAGGTAGTAAAAGAAAGTGCTAAATTAAACGAAGATGATTTCGCATTCACTGCTATACCAGCAGATTCACTAGAAAGTGAAATAGACAACTGGGATATAGTAATGATAGGACCTCAGGTTTCTCACAAAACTGACTTTATAGCATCTTTATGCGAACCAAGAAATATACCTTACGTTGTAATAGATAAAGACGTTTACGGAAAAATGGACGGAGCAACAGTTATGAAATTAGCTCTAGTAACTTACAAAAAACATCAGATGGGACAGTAAAATTTAATATAATAAAAAGAGGAGATTGAATATATGTTTGCTAAATTTGAAGCATTTATGAATAAATACTTTATGCCACTAGCGCATAAAGTGGATAATCAGAGACACTTAAGTGCGATAAAAGCCGGAATGGTTGCGATGACACCATTCACAATACTAGGAAGTTTATTTGCAGTACTTCCAGCTTTACCAAATATGATCGGGGAAAACAACCCACTAAGCCAGTTTATATTAAATAACGCGGTAATATTAGATTTACCAGTAACACTTTCAATAGGTTTAATAGGTTTATATTCTTGTATGTGTATAGCTTATAACTTAGGTAATCATTATAAATTATATATTCCTGGATGTATAACTCTTGCAACATTCGCATTCTTATTCTTAGTTGCAGATATAACTCCAGAAGGTGCTTTAGACCTAGGTAACTTAGGTGCTAAAGGTCTATTTACAGGTATGATAGCAGGTTTACTTGCAGTAGAATTATACAACTTCTGTAAAGTTAAAAACCTTACAATAAAAATGCCAGAAGGCGTACCAGATTTCGTATCAAAATCATTCGAGTTAATACCTACAAGTTTAATAGTTGGTGGGACTTTTATAGTCGCAAGATTCGCATCATTAGCAATATTCGGTGAATTACCACCACAGATACTTACTAAATTCTTAGCTCCATTAGTTGGATCTATGGATAACCCATGGGCAGTTCTTGGATTAAACTTTGCTATATGTACAATATTCTTCTTCGGAATACATTCATCAGTTTTCAGTCCAATAACAAGACCAATAATGGTTACATTCATAGCTGAAAATATAGCAGCTATGCAGGCTGGACAGCCAATACCTCACTTCTATACAGCAGGTACATCAAGTGCATTCTTCGGATTCACAGGATGTGGTATAAGTATAGGATGTGTAATAGCATGTTTACTATCTAAAAACAAAAGATACAAACAGATCGGTAAAGTTTCATTATTCCCAGCTCTATTCGGTATAAATGAACCAATATTATTCGGTGCTCCAATAATATTAAACCCAATAATGTTCATACCACACGTATTTGGTGGAGCCATAATAGGTACATTACCAATGTTCTTAATGCACTGGGGATTATTAGATAAACCAATATTTGACCCACCATACGTTGGAGTATTCTTAGAAGGATTCTTAACAAACGGTGACTGGAGAACAATATTAGCCAATGGATTACAGTTAGTATTAGCAATTGCTCTATACTGGCCATTCTTCAAAGTTATGGAACGTCAGGAAGAAGAAGCAGAGGCTAAAAAAGCAGAAGAAGCAACAAAAGATATATTCTCAAGTGAAGATAAAGACTTACTTGGAGATTTAGACCTAGACTTCTAATTTAAAAAAGAGAGGACTAAAACCATGAACGATAGAGTAAAAAAACTAAGAGATTTAATAGACGAATTAAACACAGAGGCTATTTTATTAAAAGGAAAAAACAATAAGAGATATGTCGGTGCACTTACAGGAAGCGGTGTATATGTACTTATAACGAAAGATTCGAAATATCAGATTTTAGACGGAAGATACATAGACGAAGCTGACAAAAAAACAACTGGGTTTATTAAAAAAATTGTACCACAGGGTTCTTATATACCTAGCATACTAGAATTATTAGAAGAGCTAAATATAAAAAATCTCGCAATAGAAAGCCAGGCTATGACTATACAGGATTACATCCGGTTAAAAGAAGCAGGATTAGATCTTACTCTATTGACAAATGAACTTGGAAAAGCAAGAGCAATCAAATCAGATGATGAGATTGCTCTTATCAAAAAAGCATGCGAGATAACAGATGAAGTATTTAGTGAAGTTATTTCAGTAATAGAAGAAGGTATGACAGAGCTTGAGGTAGCAGCTCTACTTCAATACCATGCTCTTAAAAAAGGTGCAAGTGGAATGTCTTTTGAAACAATAGTTGTTTCAGGTGATAGAGGTGCAATGCCTCATGGAAGACCGACAACAAAAAAATTAAAAAGAAATGAAGCAATAACAATAGATTTTGGTGTTGTTTATGAAGGATACCAATCAGATATGACTCGTACTATATCTATAGGAGAGCCTCCTGAAATTATTAAAAAAGTGTATGATGTTGTTTTAGAAGCTCAGACATCTGCAATTGCAGCTATTAAAGAAGGTGCAAAGGCAAGTGAAGTCGATAGCGTGGCTAGACAAATTATAGAAGAGCATGGATTTGGTGAATATTTCAACCATGGACTAGGACATGGAATAGGTCTAGGAGATGGTGAAGTTCCTACACTAAACCAGAGAAGTAAAGATATTCTAACAGAAGGAATGGTTATGTCTTGTGAGCCAGGAATTTATATACCTGATGTAGGTGGAGTTAGAATAGAAGATGATGTTGTTATAATAGACGGAAAAGGTGTTTCGCTTAATAAAACAACTAAAGAATTTATAATATTGGGAGAGTAATTAATATGGAATATAATTTTGACAAGGTAATAAACAGAAAAGAAGGTAACTGTAGAAAATGGAGTAACCATGTATTAAAAGAAAAATTTGGCTTAGGTGCAGATGCAATCCCTATGGATTTAGCGGATATAGATTTTGAATGCTCACCAGCTATAAAAGAAGCAATCGCTAAAAGAGCAGCGGTTGGAGATTACAGCTATACATTTGTAAGCGACGATTTCTACGATGCTGTAATAGATTGGAACAAAAGAAGATTCAATGTAGATATAGAAAAAGAATGGATAAAACTTACTTTTGGTACAGTATCAACTCTTCATTATATAGTTCAGGCTTACACTAAGGAAGGAGAAGGGGTATTAATAAATACACCAGCTTACGATCCTTTTGCTGAAGCTGTAGAAAACAACAACAGACAGTTATACTGCAGTCCATTAAAATTAGTGGACAATAGATATTATTTAGATTTTGAAGATATGGAAGAACAGATGAAATCTAATAATATAAAAGTATTTATCTTCTGTAGTCCACAGAATCCATCTGGACGTATATGGACAAAGGATGAGCTATATAGAGTGTCAGAATTATGTCTAAAATATAATGTACTTTTAGTATGTGATGAAATACATAGAGATATAGTATTTGATAGAAGTCAATTTACATCTTTATGGAATGCACATCCTGAAATACATGAAAACAGTATAGTATGTGTTTCACCTAATAAAGGATTTAACCTAGGTGGACTTAAAACTTCTTACGTTGTAATAAGAAACAAAGAAGTAAGAGAAACTTTATTAACTAGATTAAAAAGCAACTCAATAACTTCTCCAAACGTATTTGCTGTACCTGCTATAGTAGCGGCTTATAATGACAGTGAAGAGTGGTTAGATCAGATGACTGCATATGTTGCAGGAAACTTCGAGATAGTTTACGACTTTTTCGAAAAAAATATGCCTAAAGCAAAAGTTATGAAATCTGAATCATCTTTCCTTGCTTGGATAGATGTTAGAGAAATATTTGCAAATGAAGAAGAAATGAGAGACTTCTTTATAAAGGCTAATCTAACTATGGTAGTTGGAAGTTATTTTGTACGGGACGGAGAAGGATTCGTAAGAATCAATATCGGATGCCCAAGAGCTACATTAAATGAAGCTTTAAATAGAATTAAAAATACATATGAAGAACTATTTTGTTAGTTCCAGATAATCCCTAAGACCATTGTAGCAATGCGGTGGTCTTTTTTTTGTGTTTAGTTTTTAGTTTTTTTGTATTTAGTTTTTTTGTATTTAGAAAACTCCTGTTTTACTAGTAGGTTTCTTTTTCTTGGGACAAAGTAAGTAATTTGAAGTAAAGTAAATTATTTGAAGTTAAATAAAAAACATTAGCAAATGCATAATAATATAGATATACAATCAGTAATAAATAAAAATTATTAGTGGGAATTATCTGAATAGTTTAAAACCTA
>URRU01000045.1 GCA_900550335.1 uncultured Clostridium sp.
TATGAAATAAAAATATAGTTAATAAGAACCTATAGATAGAGATAACTTTCATAAGTATCTATTCTAATAGGTTCTTTTTTATATTTACAATTCTTTTTCTATCATACAGATTCCTTCATGAACAGTAGTATAGAATATACAATTATTATCTTTAAAGAAAGAAATATCTAGCTGAATATCTTCATTAAAAGAAGTATAGTATTCTATTTCATTTTCAACCTTTACATTAAAAAAGTTAGAGTACTTTTTCATTATGTCAAATGTTTGAGAACATATTTTAAAAGTATATATTCGATAGTTTTTCTTTTGTCCTCTGCTTACCTTTGTTCCAGGCCATGTACTTGTATTTTCTGAATTAGTAGAATAGGGCAAAAGTTTTTGTATTATTAATGGCATAGAGTTATTATTTAAGTTAAAAAAATTTTTGTTTAAAGGGACTACTACTTTAAAAGAATCGCATTTATCAAATAATTTTTTCAACACTATCAAATATTGTTTTTTATCTTTTATTATTATATTTTTCATATACCATACCTCATATAAATAAAATTCATTTTTAATATTAAATTTAATTATATCATGATAAATTAAAAATTAAATATTATGTTAAATCTATGTTTGCTAAAAGTAAAGTTATTTCAATACAATCCTACAAGTTAATAGAAAAAAACTATACTATAATTATATACTTAATCTATTTTTCAAATTTTCATACATACACCTTTTTTTTATGGTAAAATGAAAGATAGCATAAAATTAGAATATGTAAAAATATAACATAAATTAGTTCGAAGGAGAGATTGAATTATGGGTTTTTTAGATAGCCTGTTTAATATGGCTGATAGAAAAGATTTAAAAAAATTCGAAAAAACAGCAGACCTTATAGAATCATTAGAGCCAAAATATGAGGCAATGAATGATGAAGAATTAAGGGGAATGACTGATAAATTTAAAGAAAGATTAGCTAATGGCGAAACAGTAGACGATATACTACCAGAAGCATTTGCAGTTGTTAGAGAAGCTTCAAAAAGAACATTAGGTCTTAGACACTACAAAGTTCAGTTAATAGGTGGTATGGTACTTCACGAAGGTAGAATAGCTGAGATGAAAACTGGGGAAGGTAAAACTCTTGTTGCTACTTGTCCAGTATATCTTAATGCCCTTGAAGGAAAAGGGGTACACGTTGTAACTGTCAACGACTACCTAGCAAAACGTGACCGCGATCAGATGGCAAAAGTATACGAATTCTTAGGAATGACAGTAGGTGTTATAGTACACGGTCAGAGTCCAAAAGTTAGAAAAAGACAGTATGACTGCGATATAACTTACGGAACAAACAACGAATTTGGTTTCGACTACTTAAAAGACAACATGGTAATTCACGAAGAACAGATGGTTCAGAGAGAATTAAATTATGCTATAGTCGATGAGGTCGACTCTATATTAGTCGATGAAGCCAGAACTCCACTTATAATATCTGGACCTGGGGACAAATCAACTCATCTATACACAGATGCAAATACATTTGTAAATACTTTAAAACCAGACGATTATGAACAGGAAGAAAAAGATAAAGCTGTTTCACTTACTGAATCAGGTGTTAAAAAAGCAGAAATGTACTTCAATGTTGAAAATATAACTGACGTAGCCCATACAGAATTATATCATCATATAAATCAGGCTTTAAAAGCTCACGTTATAATGAAGAGAGATGTTGACTATGTTGAAAAAGATGGTGAAATAGTTATAGTTGACGAATTCACAGGACGTTTAATGTTTGGTAGAAGATACTCAGATGGACTTCATCAGGCTATAGAAGCTAAAGAAGGATTAAAAGTTCAGAGAGAATCTAAAACTTTAGCAACAATAACATTCCAGAACTACTTCAGAATGTACAACAAACTATCAGGAATGACTGGTACAGCTAAAACAGAAGAAGAAGAGTTTAAAGCAATATACAAAATGGACGTATTCCAGGTACCAACAAACAAACCTATGATAAGAGAAGATTTACCAGATACAGTTTACAAAAGTACAAGAGGTAAATTCAATGCTGTTGCGGATGATATAGCAGAAAGACATGCTAAAAATCAGCCAGTTCTAGTAGGTACAGTTTCAATAGAAAAATCTGAAATACTTTCAGATATATTAAGAAAAAGAGGAATCAAACACGAGGTTCTAAATGCAAAATACCATGAAAAAGAAGCAGAAATAATAGCTCAGGCTGGTAGATTAGGTGCTGTTACAATAGCAACTAATATGGCTGGTAGGGGTACAGATATACTTCTAGGTGGTAACCCTTCATTCATGGCTATAAGAGAAATGAAGAAAATGAACTTCACTGAAGAAACTATAAACAGAGTAAATGCAGCTAATGAAGTAGCTGGTGTTGAAGAAAATGAAGAATTAGATGCAGCTAGAAAAACATACCAGAAACTATACAAACAGTTCAAAGAACAGACAGATGCTGAACAGAAAGAAGTTCTTGCAGCTGGAGGACTTTGCATAATAGGTACAGAAAGACACGAATCAAGACGTATAGACAACCAGTTAAGAGGTCGTGCTGGTAGACAGGGTGACCCAGGTTCTTCAAGATTCTATATAGCACTTGACGATGATTTAATGAGATTATTCGGTTCTGAAAGAATTCAGGGATTAGTAGATAAAATAGGATTAGAAGAAGATATGCCAATAGAACATAAAATGCTTACTAAATCTATAGAATCTGCTCAGAAAAAAGTCGAAGGTAAAAACTTCGGTATAAGAAAACATGTCCTAGAATACGATGATGTTATGAATAAACAGAGAGAAATCATATACAAAGAAAGAAGAAGAGTTCTTGCTGGAGAAAACTTACAGGAACAGATTCAGGATATGATTCACTCAATAATAGAAGATGCGGTTTCAGAATACGACTTAGAAACTGGATTCAATTCAGAAGAATTCAAAAAATATATGTACAATAAATTTATGCCTGTTGGAAGTCTTGAAGATATAGACTTTACAGGATTAAACTCTATAGAATTAACTGAAAAAGTTAATGAAAGAGCAATACAGTTATACACTATAAAAGAAGAAAATATAGGTTCAGATAGAATGAGAGAAGTTGAAAGAATAGTACTTCTTCAGTCTGTTGATAACCATTGGATAGACCATATAGATGCAATGGATCAGTTACGTCAGGGTATAGGACTAAGAGCTTTAGGACAGCAGGACCCAGTTATAGCATACAAAATGGAAGGTTTCGACATGTTTGATGATATGAACAAACTGATAAGAGAAGATACAGTTAGGTTCTTATTCAATATAACTGTTGAAGTTCCAGCTGAAAGAAAAGCTGTAGTAGACGTAGATAAATTAGAATCTCCTGATACAGAAGGAACAGGTAAAAAACCAGTTGTAGCTGATAAAAAAGTGGGAAGAAATGATCCTTGTCCTTGTGGAAGCGGTAAAAAATATAAAAACTGCTGTGGAAGATAATAAAAAGATAAAGGCAATTTAGGAGGAAACAATGCTAAATGTGCAGGAATACAGACACGAATTAGATGCGATGTCTGAAAATATACAAGAATTGAGTGTTTCTCTTTGACATAGAAAGACTCAAAGAAAAGATAATAGAAAACGAGCAAGATATGGAAAGACAGGATTTTTGGGAAGATAATGAAAAAGCTCATAAAGTTCTTCAGGAAAACAAAAAACTTTGTGAGACTGTAGAAAAATTTGAGCAGCTTAAAAAAAATCTTGAAGATATAGAAGTATTAATCGAGCTTGGACTTGAAGAAGACGATTCAGAGGATATAGAAAAGGAAGTTTCTGATTCTATAAATAAATTAAAAGATGTGATCGATGAAATAACAATTCAGACGCTTTTAAGTGGTGAATACGACAAGAATAATGCAATAGTCTCTATAAATGCTGGTACTGGAGGCCTTGATGCTCAGGATTGGGCTCAGATGCTTCTTAGAATGTACATAAGATGGGCAGAAGGTAGAGATTATAAGGTTAAACTTTTAGACTTAATCTCAGATCCAGAAGCTGGTATAAAAACAGCTGTGATGCTTATTCAAGGAGACAACGCCTATGGATATTTAAAAGGAGAAAAAGGAGTGCATAGAATTGTAAGAATTTCTCCATTTGACCCCTCTGGAAAGAGACATACATCTTTTGCATCTGTTGATGTAATACCAGAGCTAGATGAAAATATAGAGGTAGAGATAAATCAGAGTGATTTAAAAGTAGATACATACAGAGCATCTGGTGCAGGTGGTCAGCATGTAAATACTACAGACTCTGCTGTTAGAATAACTCATCTTCCAACAGGAATTACAGTTCAGTGTCAGAATGAAAGGTCTCAGCACCTTAATAGAGAAGTTGCTATGAGAATGCTTATGGCTAAACTTATCGATATTAAGGAAATGGAACAGAAGGAAAAGATTGAGGATTTACAGGGTAAATATACTCAGATAACTTGGGGTAGCCAGATAAGATCTTATGTGTTTCAGCCGTATAAAATGGTAAAAGACCATAGAACAAATACGGAAACAGGAAATGTTGATGCTGTGATGAATGGAAATATTGATATATTTATTAATTCGTATTTAACTCGGAAAAAATTAAATAAATAAAAAAAGAAGGGAGTAGCTTGCCTACACTGGCGCCTCTACAGGCGACGGGCGTGTAGTGCAATTCTACTCCCTTCTTTTATTTTACAAGTTCTAAATTTTTTACTGAGTTAAAAAACGAATTAAGTAAATGTATCTTAAGAGTGAGATGTTGGAGAAGTTTGTTTTTTGAAGTATAATATTATTTAGAGTAAATGATTTTAAGATTGGAGTGATTTTCTTGGATATTAAGGAAATTTTGAAGGAAGAGTTCAGCCTAAAGGATTTTCAGGTTGTTAATACGATAGAGCTTATTGATGAGGGGAATACTATTCCGTTCATTGCGAGATATAGAAAGGAAAAGACTGGGGAGATGAGTGATACTGTTCTTAGACAGTTCCACGAAAAACTAGTTTACCTTAGAAATTTAGAGGCAAGAAAGGAAGATGTTATTAGGCTTATTGATGAGCAAGGAAAATTGACTAAGGAAATTTCTAAGGCTGTTGAGAAGGCGAATACTCTTCAGGAAGTTGAGGATGTTTACGCACCATTTAAGAAGAAAAAGAGAACTAGAGCATCTATTGCTAAGGAAAAGGGATTAGAAAAACCTGCACTTGAGATAATGTATGGTAAAACTGATGATGTAGATGGACTAGCTAGTAAATATATAGACGAAGAAAAAGATTTAAAATCTGTAGAAGATGTTTTAAAAGGTGTTAATGATATAATTGCCGAGATTGTTTCAGATGATGCAGAAGTTAGAAAATATTTAAGAGAAAATGCAAGAAATAGAGGGAGAGTTGTATCTAAGGGAAGCTCTGACGAAAAGACTGTTTATGAAATGTATTACGACTATTCAGAGCCAGTGAAATATATAGCGCCACATAGGATATTAGCTGTAAATAGGGGAGAAAATGAAAAAATCTTAAAGGTTAAAATAGAAATAGACGACGAATATGTAAAAGGTTGGATAGAAAGAAGATATACTAAGAAATTATCTGGAAAATGTAGGGAAATAGTTGTTGAAGCTATAGAAGATGCGTATAAGAGACTTATTTTCCCTGCGATTGAAAGAGAGATAAGAAACGAACTTACAGAAAAAGGTCAGGAAAGAGCTATAAGTGTATTTGGTAAGAACTTAAATAGCCTACTTCTTCAGCCACCTATACATGGGAAAAATGTTATGGGATTTGACCCTGGAATTAGAACTGGATGTAAGATTGCGGTAGTTGATAGAAATGGTAAGTTCTTAGATTCTGCTGTTGTGTTTGTTACAGGAAGTCAGGCTAAAAAATCTGAGGCAGAAAAGGAATTAATTGGATTAATTAAAAAACACGATATAGATATAATAGCTATTGGAAATGGTACAGCTTCTAGGGAATCTGAAGCATTTGTTGCAAATATGATAAAGGAAAATAAATTAGATGTTAAATACGTTATTGTAAGTGAAGCAGGGGCATCTGTGTATTCAGCTTCAGAATTAGCAGCTAAAGAACATCCAGACATAAACGTATCTATCAGGGGGGCGATTTCTATAGCTAGAAGAATTCAGGATCCTCTTGCTGAGCTTATAAAAATAGATCCCAAAAGCATAGGTGTAGGTCAGTATCAGCACGATGTTAATGGAAAAAGACTTGAGGAAGTATTAGACGGTGTTGTAGAGGATGCGGTAAATAGTGTAGGTGCAGACTTAAATACAGCATCTGCATCGCTTTTAGAACATGTTGCAGGAATTAGTTCAGCTGTAGCTAAAAACATCGTAGCATACAGAGAAGAAAATGGAGAATTCAAATCTAGAAGTGAAATTAAAAAAGTAAGTAAACTTGGACCAAAAGCATTTACACAGTGTGCAGGATTTTTAAGAATTCCAGAAGCTAAAAACCCTCTTGATAATACAGGAGTTCATCCAGAAAGTTATGCTACTTGTGAAAAAATGCTAACTGTGCTTGGATATTCTAAAGACGATATAAAAAATGGAAATTTAAAGGATATAGATGAAAAAGTTAAGGCTAAGGGATTAACTAAATTAGCTGAAGAACTTGAATCAGGAGTGCCTACAATCAAAGATATAATTGCAGAGATTAAAAGACCAGGTAGAGACCCTAGAGAAGATGGTATGAAGCCAATTCTTAGAACTGATGTGCTTAGCATGGACGATTTAAGAGATGGAATGGTGCTTAAAGGTACTGTTAGAAATGTTGTCGATTTTGGTGCGTTTGTCGATATTGGTGTTAAAACTGATGGACTTGTTCACAAGAAAGAAATGGGTGTAAAGGTTAATGATCCGATGGAAGTTGTATCTGTTGGGGATATAATAGATGTTAAGGTTATAAATGTTGATAAGGAAAAAAATAGAATAGCATTAAGTATGAATGTATAAACAGAAAAAGACTGCTAACAAAATAATGTAGCAGTCTTTTTATTTGATAACACTTAAAAATTCTAATATAATATATTATGAAACAGTATGCAATGATATATTGAAGTTGTATAATAGTATATCATCTCATAGAAAGGAAGATATATATGATTCTTATAAAAAATGGAAACATAAACACAGTAACAAATGGAGAAATAAAAGGAGATATCCTTATAAAAAATAAAAAAATAGAAAAAATTGCAGAATCAATAGATACAACAGGTCTTGAAGATGTTGAGATAATCGATGCAGAGGGATTAAATGTATTTCCAGGATTTATCGATGCTCATACACATCTTGGACTTTGGGAAGATGGTCTAGGGTTTGAGGGAGCAGATGGAAATGAAGAAACTGATCCAATTACACCTAATCTAAACCCCATAGACGCTATAAACCCAATGGACCATACATTTAAGGAAGCATACGAAGGAGGAATCACGTCTGTATGTGTAACTCCAGGAAGTGCAAATGTAATGGGAGGACAGTGTATAGCTATAAAGACATTTGGAAAAAGAATAGATAAAATGGTAATAAAAAATCCTGTAGCTGTAAAAATAGCATTTGGTGAAAATCCAAAAAGTTGTTATGGTCAGGAGGAAAAATCTCCTCAGACAAGAATGGCAATTGCAGCTACACTTAGAGAGAATTTTAGAAAAGCACAGGACTATCTTGAAGAATTAAGCTTTTACAGTGAAGCTGATGACAATGATATAGATAAACCTGAGTACGATATGAAGCTTGAAAGTTTAATACCGGTACTTAGAAGAAGAATACCTCTAAAAGCACATGCACATAGAGCTGATGATATATTTACAGCTATAAGAATTGCAAAGGAATTCGACTTAAAGCTAACTATAGACCACTGTACAGAAGGGCATTTAATAGTAGATGAGCTTCTTGAAGAAGATGGAGAATATCCAATAATAGTAGGGCCATCATTAACAGATAGATTTAAACCAGAGCTTAGAAACCTTTCTCTTGAAACAGCTGGAATACTTTCAAATGCAGGTATAGAAGTATCTCTAATGACAGACCACCCTGTAATACCAGTTCAGCACCTTCCAATGTGTGCAGGAATGGCTATTAAAAATGGTATGAAAGAAGATGCAGCACTTAGAGCGATAACTATAAACCCAGCTAAAACACTTGGAATAGACAAAGAAGTAGGCTCTCTTGAAGAAGGTAAGGATGCTGATATAGTTTTATGGGAAGGTTCGCCATTTGATTTAGGTGGAAAAGTAATGTGTACAATAATAAATGGAAAAGTTGTTTATAGGAGATAAATATGAAAAGAATTTTTTTAGAAGACGAGAATAAGACAAAGGAACTTGGTGAAAAACTAGGAAAATTAGTAGATGCAGGTTCAGTTATTTGTCTAGTTGGTGATTTAGGTGCAGGAAAGACTACATTCACTCAGAGCTTTGCAAAATCACTTGGAGTAGATGATTATATAACTAGCCCTACATTTACAATAGTGAACGAATATCAGGGTAGATTGCCTCTATACCATTTCGATGTTTACAGAATAGGGTGCAGCGAGGAAATGTACGATATAGGTTACGACGAATATATAAACTCAGATGGTGTTTGTATAATAGAATGGGCAAATTTAATAGAGGATATACTTCCAGACGAATATTTAAAAATAGATATGAAGTATAAAGAAATGGGTAGAGAGGTAACATTCGAGCCTGTTGGAGAAAAATACGAAAAAATGATTGAGGAGATGAATTTATAGATGAAAATTTTAGGAATGGACACATCTTCAAGAGCTTGCAGTGTAGCTGTTGTAGAAGATGATTGCCTTATATGTGAATTTGTTATAAATAACAAAAAAACTCACTCACAGAAATTAATGCCTATGATAGAAACTATGCTTAATATGAGTGATTTAAGCATAGAAGATATGGATGCAATAGCAGTTTCTGTAGGGCCAGGATCTTTTACAGGTCTTAGAATAAGTATGGCTACAGCAAAGGCTATATCTCATGTAAATAATATTCCAATACTAGCAGTTAATGCGTTAGAGAGCTTAGCTGGAAATATGGACCTTTGCGATAAGAAAATATATCCAATACTAGATGCACAGAGAACTCAGGTATACACAGCAAAATACGAGTATAAAAACGACGAGCTTGTAGAGCTTGAAGGAATGGATGTAAAAGAGATAGATGATTTAATAGAGATTATAAAAAATTCAGGAGAAGAATGTATAGTTCTTGGAGAAGCTGTTTCAAAATACGAAGATAAGCTATCAGAAGTAGAAAATATACATATCCCAGCAGTTTCTCACAATGTAACTAAGGCAGCAAGTGTTTGTGCAGTTGCTTTAGCTAAGTATAAAAGAGGTGAGGGAGTGCACAGCTGCTACGATGTAAATCCAATTTATATAAGAAAATCTCAGGCAGAAGTACAGTACGAAGAAAAAATGAAAAAATTAGAGGCTCAGAAAGAAGCCGAAAATAAATAAAAAATATATTAGCTAGAATTATAATTAATAGGAAGTTATAATAAATAGAAATTTGAAAGAAAGAAGGAATTGAATTTCTATATAGGGATTCAAATAAAAAGAGGGAAAATGGAAAATACAGAAAAACTTTCTGATGTAACAGTAAGAGAAATGACTATGGACGATGTGGATGGAGTTTTCGAAGTTGAGAAAAATTGCTTTGAAGATTTCTGGTCTAAGCAGTCATTTATAGATGAAGTTAAAAACAGCAATGCTAGATATTTAGTTGCTGAAAAGGACTCTAAAATAGTAGGATACATAGGAATTTGGCTTATAATCGATGAAGGACATATAACAAATGTTGCAGTTCATAGCGATTATAGAGGACTTAAAATAGGAAATGAGCTACTAAAAGAGATGGTAAAACTTTGTAAAGAAAATAAAATAGTTGCTATGACTTTAGAGGTCAGAAGAAGCAATTTAGTAGCACAAAATCTGTACAAAAAATACGGATTTAAAATGGCTGGTGTTAGAAAAGAGTATTATAGCGACAATAGAGAAGACGCAATAATAATGTGGAATCAGCTTTCGGAGGTGTAAAAAATGAGCGATATAATAACTTTAGCGATAGAAAGTAGCTGTGATGAAACAGCTGCGTCTGTCCTTAAAAACGGGAGAGAAGTTCTTTCAAATATAATATCAACACAGATAGATATACATAAAAAATTTGGTGGAGTAGTTCCAGAAGTAGCTTCAAGAAAACATATAGAAAATATAGATATAGTTGTGCAGCAGGCTTTAGATGAAGCAAATATAACTATGAACGATATAACTCATATAGCAGTTACTTACGGTCCAGGACTTGTTGGAGCGCTTTTAGTTGGATTATCTTATGCAAAAGCTATGGCTTATGCGCTAGATATTCCTCTAGTTGGTGTAAATCATATAGAAGGACATCTAAGTGCGAACTACATAGCTCACAAGGACTTAAAACCACCATTTATAACACTTATAGTTTCTGGAGGACATACTCATCTAGTTGAGGTTAAGGACTACGGAGAATATGAAATATTAGGTAGAACAAGAGATGATGCATCTGGAGAAGCATTTGACAAAGTAGCAAGAGCTATGGGACTTGGATATCCAGGTGGGCCAATAATAGATAAATTAGCAAAAGAAGGAAATAAAGATGCAATAGAATTCCCGAGAGCATATATGGATGAAGGATACGACTTTAGCTTTAGTGGAATAAAATCTGCGGTATTAAACTATCTAAATGCTAAAAAAATGAAAAAAGAAGAGATAGTAGAAGCAGATGTTGCGGCATCTTTCCAGGATGCTGTAACAGATGTACTAGCAAACAAAGCTATAAAAGCAGCTAAGGAAAAAGGATATAACGTGGTAACTCTATCTGGTGGAGTTGCTTCAAACTCTGGACTTAGAGAAAAAATAGAAATACTAGGAAAAGAAAACGGAATAGAAGTAAAATATCCACCGCTAATACTTTGCACAGACAATGCAGCAATGATAGGATGTGCGGGATATTATAACTATATCAAAGGAAGAGTAGATGACATGAATTTAAATGCTGTTCCTAACTTACAGATTACAGATAAATAGAACCCTCAAGAAAAATAGGACTAATACTTGCGCCAGGTTTCGACGTCCCACTTTATCATATAAAACCATAAAATGAAGTGAGACGTCTGCAAATTGTTGCATCGTATTAGTCCTATTTTTCTTTTCTTATTAACAAACTGTAAACAGAAGAATTAAAATGGACGAGAAGATTTAGAGAAAGTTTCTAGTATGAAATATGAAAAAGAGGATAGTATGCATCACAATCTAGCGACAATTCTGCAAGCGAGAGTATATGAAAAAAAGTCTGTAAATTTAATCGCCTTCTATGGTAATATCAAATT
>URRU01000046.1 GCA_900550335.1 uncultured Clostridium sp.
AAAATAATACTTTTTTAAATGAACCTTGGTTAAGATTAATTCTTTAAATTTATATTTATATTTGAAATATCTATAATTGTATTAATGTTAACTATATATCTATTGTAGACATAGTATATCCTCTTTGATATTATTAATTTTGGTAAATTTAAGTTGGGGGTATTATTATGAATGATTTTTCAAAAGTTGAATCTCCTTTTTATTTTGAAAAGGAAATCAGACTTTTAAATGGGGATAATCTGTTACTTAGAAATGCTATTACATCTGATGCTGAAACAGTTGTTAATTTCTTTAGAGTTACTTCAGATGAAAGTGAAAATCTATCTTTTTCATCAGATGAATACTTTGTAACACCATACGAAGAAAAGATAGTAATCTCAAATATAAACAGAAATAGCAAAACTATCATGATTCTAGGTTTTATAGACAATGTACTTTGTTGTGTGGCTGAACTTAATTCTTCTGCTGAAATAAGATTATCTCATAATGTAGAATATTCTATAACAGTTCGTAAAGATTTTTGGGGAATGGGAATTGGAAATGCTATAACAGATGAAATTATAGAATTTGCAAAAGAAAAAAATATTAAAAATATAGTTCTATCTGTAAGACGGGAAAACAGTGCTGCAATAAATCTTTATAAAAAATACGGATTTAAAACTGTAGGAATAAAAAAAGACTATATTTGTATAGATGGAAAATACGACGACGAAATATCTATGCAGCTACAATTATAAAGTAAAAAGGATGTCTCAATTAACTTTTGAGAACATCCTTTTTTTATTCTATTATTTTCAATATTTTATACTTTTCTTACCACTTTTGTTATAGCTTCCACTACAGCATAGAACACACCCGCACAAGGCCAAATTACCCAACTTATATGCCAATTAAATGTGTAGAAACTATATGCTAAATATATAGTTGCTATTGTGCACCAATATATTGTATCTAAATGCTCATTTTTTCTATTATTTTCCTTTTCTTCTACTGTATACTCGCCAATTTGCAACACTTTTTCATATCCTTCTCTTAACATCATAGCTTTAACTATCATATTAACACCTATTGAAATCAGTACTAAAAGCAATGCTACACAAATTACCATTATATATTCTTCTGCATCTAATGCTCCTGCTGCAATAAGAGGAATAGCACCTATTATGAATAGCGCTACTCCAAAAGCCATACTCTGTTGCAACTTTCCTTCAAAATTATCATTCTTTTCTTCAACAAATCTTAAAGACATTGAATCCACTTCTATTGGTCTATCCATGTATTTAAATTTATCCATTTTCATTCCATATTTTATAAATACTGATACCGCACTAGCAACCATAATTAAAAGTATTATTAACCCAATCATAGCAGCATGATCTTCTTTTAGTGGAATTTTATGTTGTTCTGCAAATCCAGCCAAAAGCACCAACATTACTGGTGATAAAATACAAAACATAACAGCTCTAGCAAATTTATTTGCAGTAATTTCTGCTAGTTCAATATAATTTGAAACCTCTTCAAAACTAGTCTTTCTTCTTTTTATCACATTGTCATTAGCTTTTTCTTCACTGATTATTCTATCTATAGCTATATCTGATGATATATTTCTATTATTTATATATGAATTTTCTTCAATTTTATTCATATATATTGAGCTTTCACTACTATCAAACCTTTCTTCTTTAAAATTATCTTTTAAAAGATAGTCTGTAGATACTTCAAATATTTCACTAATTTTTATTATTTTTTCAAGAGTTGGTATTGATTCTCCACTTTCCCATTTTGATACAGATTGTCTAGATATATCTAATCTCTCTGCTAGTTCCTCTTGTGACCATCCATTCTTTTTTCTCAAACTCATTATTTTTTCTGATAATGTCATCTTCCTCACCTCTTTTAACTTGGTCGATATATCGTTCCCTTTAGATATCTATTTCTATGGTCTTATCTTACCAAAATTATTAAAATCATACTACCAACTAGACTAACAAATTTGTCAACTGATAGTTGCATTGTTGAAATTTCAACATTCAACTAACATATTTACTCAATAAAAAAAAGGCTGCTACAAAATTAATTGCAACAGCCTTTTCTTTATAATCTTTCTTTTAGTTCTTTTACTAATTCACTAAGTTTTACAGTGTGCTGTTCTGATGTAGCCATGTTTTTAAGTGATGCTTCGTTGTTTTTAAGTTCATCATCACCTATAACTATTGTAAACTTAGCATTTATCTTATCAGAGTATTTAAACTGAGCTTTAACACTTCTTGATAAGTGATCTTTATCAGCACTTATGTGATTATCTCTTAATTCTTTTAAAAGACCGAAGCTTTTCTTTTTAGCTTCATCACCTATAGTAACTATAAATATATCTGTAGACTGAGGATTTTCTATTTCTATTCCTGCATCTTCAAGAGTAAGAAGAAGTCTTTCTGCTCCAAGAGCAAATCCTATTCCACTAGTTCCTTTAGGTCCACCTAGCTGCTCAACTAGACCATCGTATCTACCCCCACCACAAACTGTGCTCTGAGCACCTATGTTTTCAGCTATTATTTCAAATGCTGTTCTCTTGTAGTAGTCTAATCCTCTAACTATAGTTTTATCTATTTCGTAAGGTATTTCCATTTCTTTTAGATATTCTTCAAGTTCTGCAAAATGAGCCTTACAGTCATCACAAAGATTGTCTATCATATAAGGTATGTCTGTTATAGCCTCTTTACACTGAGGATTTTTACAGTCTATAACTCTCATAGGATTTTTTTCTTTTCTTTCGTTGCACATATCACAAAGAACTTCTGATTTTGAATCTAAGTATTCTCTTAGTTTTTTATCGTATTCTTTTCTACAAACTGGGCATCCAACAGAGTTTAAACTAACTTTTAAGTCTTTTAGTCCTAATTCTCTGAAGAACTGCATTGCTAATGCTATAGCCTCAGCATCCATTGATGGGCTATCACTTCCTATAGCTTCTATACCAAACTGGTGGAACTGTCTCTGTCTACCAGCCTGTGGTCTTTCATATCTGAAGCAAGGAGTTATGTAGAACATTTTAGTTGGCTGAGTATCAGCATATAGTTTATTTTCTATAAATGCTCTTACTGCCCCAGCTGTTCCTTCTGGTTTTAGAGTTATTTCTCTATCTCCTTTATCTTTAAATGAGTACATTTCTTTCTGAACTATATCTGTAGTATCACCTACACCTCTCTGGAATAGTTCTGTGTGTTCAAATATAGGAGTTCTCATTTCCTGATATCCGTAAAGTGCACATATTTCTCTAAATTTATTTTCAAGATAATTCCATTTGTACGAGTCTTTAGGAGTTATATCTTTTGTTCCTCTTGGTGCTTTAGTTAGCATTTTTCTCCACCTCTCTTTTTTTCTTTTCAATCATATCCTCAACCCTATCAAGGTATATTTCAAGGTTTTTAACGTCGTCTACCCTTTCAATTCTATTTTCATCTAGGTATACAAATTTAGAAACAGCTCCAGCCCCTATAGCTATATTAGTCTGTTTTTCTTCCATCATCTGCATATTATAGATGCACTCATATCCTTCTTTAGCGTATCCTACGTTTTCTAAGTTTCCTAGCATCATTTTCTGTCTATACATATAGTATGGATTTAAGTTCATTTCCTTAGCAGCTTCCATAGAAATATCTATCATTTTGATCATTTCTTTGTACTGAGTAAGGCTTTCTTTATAAGAATCCATATCCATATTTAGTTTAGATGCTCTTTTTATTGCTAGTGTATGAACAGTTAAACTTTCTGGAGATAATTTCTTTATCTCCTCAAGTGTGTTTTTAACCATTTCTGCATCTTCATCGACAAGACCTAAGATTATATCCATGTTGATATTGTCAAATCCTAGCTCTCTAGCCATTTTGAAACAAGTTTTTATATCTTCCACACTATGTTTTCTACCTATTTTTTCTAGTGTAGAATCGTTCATAGTCTGTGGATTTATACTTATTCTGTTTACTCCATGTTTTTTAAGTACTCTTAATTTTTCTTCTGTAATAGTATCCGGTCTACCAGCTTCAACAGTAAATTCTTTTATTTTACTGAAATCAAAGATTTTAAATAGATTTTCTATCATATAATCCATATCTTCTGCTTCTAAAGCTGTCGGTGTTCCTCCACCTATGTAGAATGTTTCTATTTCCCAACCTCTATTTTTTATTATTTCTGAAGTTCCTCTAGCCTCATCTAAAAGTCTTTCAACATATTTTCTTCTAAGATTTCCATACTTTTGAATTGAGTTAGATGGGAATGAGCAGTAATAACATCTAGTTGGACAGAAAGGAATACTTACATAAAGAGAGATTTTCTTATCGCTTAATGGATAAATAAATCCTCTTTCTCTTTTAGCTATATCTAGTGCTAGCTCAGCCTTTTCATCTGTTATGAAATGCTCTTCTTTTAAATAATTTAAAACCTGAGAATCATCCATTCCATCAGATATTAGATTGTGGACTATTTTAACTGGTTTTATCCCTGTTAAATCACCCCATGGCACATAGCTATCTGGCATAATCTGTTTTAATGCTTGGAACATACTTTTTTTAATGCTCCATCTAGCTGCTTTTTTTACAGCAAGAGAATCTTCTCTTTCTAATTTTTCCACGAATTCAGCGTAATTATTAGAATCTTTTATTAGCTCAGAATAATCTTTCTCAAATTCTTTCTGTTCAACAAATTCTCCTATTAAATTACATTTTTCATGGATTTCAGTCTTAGATATTACCTTTTTTCCATTTATTTCTATGCTATTGACTAAGAATTTTTCTTCAGAATCCTGTAATTCTTCTACATATTCAAATTCTGATGTGAATAATTTTATAAGTTCTGAAACCTCATATTCATAGTCATGCCCTCTTAATACTACTTTTAGCATTTTTTTCTCCTT
The DNA here is from genome assembly GCA_900550335.1 of uncultured Clostridium sp. GTDB lineage: Bacteria > Bacillota > Clostridia > Peptostreptococcales > Peptostreptococcaceae > Peptacetobacter. Next base: position 4,910 of record URRU01000046.1, read on the forward strand.
ATACATAATAATTCACTATGCAAAGGCATGAAGCCCTCGCATAGTGTATTTACTTTATTCTCCAATGTATCTAGTTGTAAGATAAGGATTATTTTCTTTTTCCTGTCCAAGTACAGTAGGTTCTCCATGACCAGGATAAACAGCTAATTCATTTTCGAATTTTTTTATCTTATTAAGAGATTTTTTCATTTTTCTTTCATCTCCACCATAAAGGTCACATCTTCCCATGCTTCCTCTAAATAGAGTATCTCCTGTTAATAGATTGTTTCCTGTTCTTATACACATACCACCTTCAGTATGTCCTGGAGTGTGTATGAATAAAAGTTTTGTTTTTCCTAAATATAAACTATCTCTATCATCTACATATATATCAGCGTCAAATTCAGTTTTTCCACATCTCATTCTATCACTTAAATTGTGGCTAGCATTGTTTAACATATCTTTTTCATCTTTATGAGCTACAACAGGAACTTTTTTGTATTCTAATATATCTTTAACATATCCTATATGATCCGCGTGTCCATGAGTAAGAACTACATATTTTAAATCTAATCCTTCTTCTTTTAAATACTCTATAACCTCATTTGGACTACCACCTGGATCCACAACTGCAGCCTCTTTAGTTTCTTCATCTGATATTATATATACATTTGTTGATGTATAAAAATCGTCAATTCTCTTAATTTCCACTATTTTATCCCCCTAAAAAGATTTATTTGATTCTAAAAGTATAGTTACAGGTCCATCATTTACTAAATCAACCATCATATGTGCTCCAAATTCACCAGTTTCTGTATTTATTCCCTGTTCAGAAACTTTCTTAACAAATTCCTGATAAAGCTTATCTGCTTCTTCAGGTGCAGCCGCATTTGTAAAGCTTGGTCTACGTCCTTTTCTACAGTCACCATAAAGAGTAAACTGAGAAACAGCTAACATTTCCCCACCTATATCTTTTAGAGATAAATTCATTTTGTCATTTTCATCTTCAAATATTCTAAGATTTATAGTTTTATCAACTATATAATCTACATCTTTTGAAGTATCTCCATGTGTTACACCTAATAAAACAAGAAGTCCTTTATTTATCTTTCCTGTTGTTCTCCCATCAACTGTAACTTCTGAACGAGATACTCTCTGTACAACAGCTCTCATATTAAAATTCTCCTAATTTATAATTAAATTAATTTGTCATTCTATAAATCTTTTCAACTCCCGGAACTGCTTTTATTTTCTTCATTATATAATCAAGCTGCTCTGTTCCTTCTACTTCAACTAAAAGATTTATAGTAACTTCAGAGTCTTTTCCTTTTCTAGCATTTATTCCATTTAAGCCTATTTTTTCATTTGCTACGATATGAGTTATTTCGTTTACAATTCCTCTTCTATCTACAACTTTTATCTGAATTTCTGCTTCGAATGTACTGTTACTATCTTTTCCTTCTCCATCCCAAGATACTTTTATCATTCTCTTTTTAAAGAATTCATCATCTGGATTTACATTTACACAGTCCGCTCTATGAACAGCAACTCCTCTTCCCTTAGTTATATAACCTACTATTTCATCACCAGGAAGTGGGTTACAACATTTAGCAAATCTAACTAATATATTATCAAGACCTTCAACTATTATTCCCTGAGAAGGAGTTTTCTTTCTTTTCTTACTGTACTCTGCATCACTTATATTATGTTTTTCTATATCTTCAGAAAGACTAGCTTTCTTTTCTTTCATAGCCTGTCTCATTTCTCTTGTATAAAGCTCTTTAAGCTTAGTAACAACCTGAGATGCCATTATTCCACCATATCCAACTGTAGCTATTAAATCTTCAACATTTGGCTGGTTGAATTTTTTAGCTATTATAAGCATATTTTTATCTATAACAGAATCTTTTGTAGTTGGTAATCCATGTTTTTTGAATTCTCTTTCAAGTATTGAATTACCACGTTCAATATTTTCTTCTCTTCTCTCTTTTTTGAAGAACTGTCTTATTCTACTCTTTGCATTTGGAGTCTTTACTATACCTAACCAGTCTCTACTTGGCCCTGGAGAGTTAGAAGAAGTTAATATTTCTACTATATTACCATTCTGTAATTTATAATCTAATGTGACCATTCTTCCATTAACTTTTGCACCAACACATTTATTACCTACATTTGTATGTACTCTATAGGCAAAGTCTATAGGCGTAGATTCTGCTGGAAGCTCTATAACATCCCCCTGAGGAGTAAATACGTATACCTGACTTGAGAATACATCTTCCTTTAATGCATCCATGAATTCATGAGGATCTTTTAAATCTTTTTCCCATTCCATCATCTGTCTTAGCCACTGAAGTTTTTCTTCTATCTTATCTTCTTTTGAATTAGATATACCTTCTTTATATTTCCAATGTGCAGCTATACCGTATTCTGCTATATTATGCATTTCATGCGTTCTTATCTGAATTTCTAAAGGCTCACCATCTGGTCCAACAACCGTAGTGTGAAGTGACTGATACATATTAGGCTTTGGCATTGCTATATAGTCTTTAAATCTTCCTGGAATTGGCTTCCATAAAGTATGTACTACACCTAATACAGCATAACAGTCCTTAACTGTATCAACTAACACTCTGACTGCTGTAAGGTCAAAAATCTCTTCAAATGATTTATGTTTGTTTTTCATTTTTCTATATATACTATAGAAATGTTTTGGTCTACCATAAACATCGCATGGAATTTCCATTTCAGCAAATTTTTCCTGTAAACAGTTTACTATTCTTGCTATATTTTCTTCTCTCTGACTTCTCTTCATAGATACTTTTTCAACTAATTCATAGTATCCATCGTGGTCTATATATCTTAAAGCTAAATCTTCTAGCTCCCATTTTATCTTAGATATACCAAGTCTATGAGCTATACCACCATATATTTCAAGTGTTTCAGTAGCTTTATACTTAGCTTTTTCTGGATCCATATAATTAAGTGTTCTCATATTATGAAGTCTATCCGCTAATTTTATAAGTATAACCCTTATATCCTTAGCCATAGCTAAAAACATTTTTCTTAAATTTTCTGACTGTGTTTCCTCTTTTGAGCGATATTTTATTTTCCCAAGTTTTGTAACACCGTCTACAAGATCTGCTATTTCTTTATTAAAAATACTTTCTATATCTTCATATGTATACTCAGTATCTTCTACTACATCGTGTAATAGTCCACCAGATACTGTTTCTATATCCAACTGCATGTCACATATTATGTTTGCAACAGCTAATGGATGTATAAAATACGGTTCTCCCGATTTTCTTTTTTGATCTCTATGTGCATATTTTGCTAATTTATACGCCTTTATTATGGTTTCTAAATCACCATTTGGAGCGTATGATTTTACCTTATCTAATATTTCAATAAGTTCTTTGTCTGATTCAACAGAAGTATCGGCGAGAACTTCTAACGTTCTTTCATTTCTTTCGGCATCTTTTAACTTTATGCCTTCTATTTTCTTCTTTCCCTGCATAAAACCACCTTATTCCGTTCCATCCGTATGACTAATCTATTGATTAGTATTTTATTATTGATTCAACATCGTATCCTTTTAATTTTTCCTTACCATTTAAGAATTCAAGTTCTATTAAGAACTGTATAGATACTATTTCTCCACCTAAGCTTTCGATTAATTTAGTAGCTGCTTCTACTGTTCCACCAGTTGCTAGTAAGTCGTCTATTATAGCTACTTTTTTACCTTCTTCTATTGAATCTTTGTGCATTTCTATTTTATCTGTTCCATATTCTAAATCATATTCAAAGCTAACTACTTCTGCAGGTAATTTACCTGGTTTTCTTATAGGTACAAATCCTACACCTAATGCATAAGCAACAGGTGCTCCTAATAAAAATCCTCTAGCTTCAGGCCCAACGACATAATCTATATCTTTGTCCTTTAAATTTTCAACTATTTTGTCTATTGCTTCTTTAAAAGCTTCTCCATCTTTTAATAGAGTTGTTATGTCTTTAAATCCTATACCTGGTTTTGGGAAGTCCTGTATATTTCTTATTTTAGATTCTAAGTTCATATTTTTTCCTCCAATACTTAAACATTATAAATTTTTCTTGATTTTTCTCTAATTTGATTCAAGTTTATTAAAATTTTACTTCTATTTAAATCGAGCTTGCTCTCTGGTTTAGGTAGCATTTCAATATTTACAAAATCACGGTCATCAACTTCCACCTTGAATAGTCCAAGCTCTTTAAAAATCTTGATAATTGCAAATAATTTTAGTGGAATCATTTTAAACAAATTCATTGTATCGTCTATTCTAAACTTAATTCCTCTGTTTTTTATTATATATTTATAAATATTTACAAATTCATTTCTAGTTGGCACTATATTTTCCATTATGCTCTTTATATAAATTTTGTCGATTTCACTATAATTTTTTATTATTTTAGACTCATCTTCCACTTTAGAGTATAAATTGATATAGTCATCCCTAGTATACAAATAATCATAAAGAATAATATTATTATATCTTTTTACGTCTATTTTATCAATATTAGGTGAGAATATAAGGTGTATTTTTGAATGCTTTTTATTATTTTCATCTATTTCTTTAAAATATATTTCCAATTCTTCTTCTAAAAGAGTTAAATCTGATTTAGCTCTAAAAAATCCATTTATAGAATTTGCTATTACTAGACTCTCTCCTTCTATAAAATCAAATATATTTTCTACTCTTTCACCTTCTATATTTAAACTCTCACAATTTCCATTTTCTAAATTTTCCACATTGTATGTACTTTTTTCATCTTCAGGAACTAATACATTCATCAACTTTACAGCATCCATATTTGTAGTAGCAGATTTTGGATATGCAAGCCTCAAATCTTTAATTAAAAGTTGTAATTTCCTTTTTCCCATAAATGTATTTTCATCTAATTGGAACAATACATCTATCCTATCTCCATTTTTAAGGCCGTCAATCAAATGAGCTGCATTAAATCCAACACATTCAAATATATTATCTTTTTCTATTTCAAGCTTTATATGTTGTCTATTTTGCCCCATAAATCTCATATCTCTAAGTATACAATCTCTCAAAATAAATTTTGGAGTTGGATTACTCATACCAAATGGCTCTAATTTTCTAAGTTCTTCAATTAAATCAAAGTTTGCAGATTTTTCATCTAACTCATACTCTACTTTAATTTCTTCAATCATATCCTCTTCTGTAAGGTTTATATCCGCAGATTCGTTTATTCTCCTTCTAAGTTCTGGTACTTTATCAGCATTTATACTAAGACCTGCTGCCTGTTCATGTCCTCCAAACTTTGTAAGTATATCTGAACATTCCGTTAAAGCATCAAATATACTAAAGCCTTTTATAGACCTTGCAGAACCTGTTGCCTCTCCATCTTCTATACACATAAGAATTGTAGGCTTATAGTATTTTTCAGTAAGCTTCGATGCAACTATCCCTATTACACCGTGCTGCCAACCTTCATGTGCTAAAACAATAACCTTGTCATCTTCATAAGAAGGATCATTTTTTATTATCATTTCAGCTTCATGATGAATCTTCATCTCTATCATCTGTCTATCGTTGTTTTTTTCATCTAGTGCTAATGCTATTTCATGAGCCTCATCTTGATTAGTCGCTGTAAATAATTCAACTCCTAAATTAGAAAATCCAAGTCTACCTGCTGCATTTATTCTAGGCCCTATTGTAAAACCTATATGTGAAGAACCTATTTTTTCTTTATCAACTCCACAGACTTTTATAAGTTCAGATAGACCTAAATTATGTCCATCTTTCATAGCTCTTAGCCCATTTTTTACAATTATTCTATTCTCATCCACTAATGGTACTATATCGCATATAGTAGCTAGTGTTGCAATTTCTATATAATCGTAAACTGTTGTTTTAAATATTTCCTCGGGTGTCAGCGCCTGCACCAACTTAAAAGCTATACCGCATCCACAAAGCATATCAAATGGATAATTACAGTCATCCTGTTTTGGATTTACTACAGCATAGGCATTTGGTATCTCACTTTGACATTCATGGTGATCTGTAATAATCATATCTATACCCAATTCATTTGCATATTCAACCTCTGATACCGAAGTTATCCCACAGTCTACGCTTATTATTAAATCGCATCCTTCAGAATTTATATATTCAATAGCTTCTTTATTTATTCCATATCCTTCTTCTAATCTATTCGGAATATAGTATCTAACATCAAATTTTATAGACCTAAAGTAAGTTAATAAAACAGATGTTGATGAAACACCGTCTACATCATAATCTCCATATATCCAAACTCTTTCTTTAGATTCTATTGCTTTCTGTATTCGTTCAACAGCTTTTCCCATATCTTTCATTAAAAATGGGTCTCTTAAATAATCTAAAGATGGATTAGTAAATAATTTTATCTCTTCTTCAGAATTTATATTTCTATTTTCAAGAATTTGAGATATCTCTGGAGAAAGTC
>URRU01000047.1 GCA_900550335.1 uncultured Clostridium sp.
ATAATTACACATCAAATATATAAGGAATATAAGTATTACTTATAAAAAACTAAAGTGAAATTTTATTTATTAAAACTATACATAGATAGTATAATATAGTTATTAACTATAAGTTAAAAAAAGTAAAAACATAAAAAAAGCTTTTTATATGGTATAATGAAAACAAGAACTCATATCAACTAAGGAAGGTAGGGATACACAATGAAATTAAACAAAAAATTTAAAGTTCTAGCAATAGGTGCAGCATTAGTATTATCTATAGGTGCTGTTGGATGCAGCAAACAGGAAGAAGCACCAAAAGAAGAAGCTAAACAGGAACAGGCTAAAGCAGAAGTTAAAACTATAAAAGGTGATGAAGTAGTAGAAGCAATGAAAGATGCTAATACTGTAGTAATAGATGCTAGAGATGCTTCTGAATACGAAGCTGGACATATAAAAGGAGCATTAAATGTTTTTGTAGACGAAGCTGAATCTAAACTTGGTGATCTTGAACAGTACAAAGACAAAAAAGTAATAGTATATTGCAACTCTGGTAAAAAATCAGGAAAATTAGCACAGTTATTAGTAGACAACGGATTTACTGATGTTTCTAATGCAGATGGTGTTAAACAGTATGAATATGAATTAGTTCAGGGTAAAGAAGAACCTAAAGCAGAAGTTAAAACTATGAAAGGTGATGAAGTAGTAGAAGCAATGAAAGATACTGCTAACACTGTAGTAATAGATGCAAGAGATGCTAAAGACTTCGCAAAAGGACATATAGATGGTGCTATAAATGTATTCGTTGATGAAGCTAAAGATAAATTAGGTGAATTAGAACAGTACAAAGACAAAAAAGTAATAGTATACTGCAACTCAGGAAATAAGAGTGGAAAATTAGCACAGTTCTTAGTAGACAATGGATTTACAGATGTTTACAATGCAGACGGTGTTAAACAGTACGAATACGCTTTAGTTAAAGGTGAATAATTAAAATAAAATAATAGATTGTTTTTTAGAAAAGACTGTATTTATAAAAATACAGTCTTTTTTTTGTTATTCTCTTCATAAAGTTTACATAAAGTGATATAATTGATAAGGTCTGAAAAATTTGGTTTAAAAAATAAATGATTAAATGATTCAAATTTTTCGATTAATTCGACTAATTAAAAAAAGTTACAAACTATGGTATAGTAATGAAATTTTTAGAGAATTATTATATAATAAAGAATACGATAAAAATAAATATAAAAACATATTTAAAAATGTATTCGATATATATAGAGAGATAAATATAAAAATATAAGCGATAGATAGAATAGATAAAAAAAGATAGATAGCTAATTTTAAATAGAGAAATAAGTTAGAGGAGAAAATAATATGCCAAAAATAATCGTTAAAAAAAGTGCACCTTTAAGAGGTACAGTTAAAATAGACGGAGCAAAAAATGCCGTATTACCAATAATAGCAGCAACATTACTTGCAGATGGAAAATCAGTATTAAAGGGTGTTCCAAATCTTAGAGATGTTCATGTTATATCAGATCTTTTAAGACATCTAGGAGCTGAGGTAACATATGAAGGAACAACTTTAACAGTAGATGCTAGCAATATAACAACTTGTGAAGCACCATACGAATTAGTAAGAAAAATGAGAGCTTCATTCTTAGTAATGGGTCCTTTACTTGCTAGATTTAATCATACAAAAATATCTATGCCAGGAGGATGTGCTATAGGAACAAGACCAATAGACTTACATCTAAAAGGATTTAAATCACTAGGAGCAGAAGTAGAAATAGATCATGGATTTGTTGAAGCGAAGACAGAAAAATTAACAGGAAATAAATTATACCTTGATTTCCCATCAGTAGGAGCTACAGAAAACATAATGATGGCTGCAGCATTAGCAGAAGGAACAACTATAATAGAAAATGCAGCAGAAGAGCCAGAAATAGTAGACTTAGCTAACTTCCTAAATGAAATGGGAGCAAACGTTAAAGGTGCGGGAACAAATACAATAAAAATAAAAGGTGTTGAATCTTTAAAAGGTGCTGAACACACAGTAATACCTGATAGAATAGAAGCAGCTACTTATATGGTTGCAGCAGCTATGACAAAAGGTGATATAACTGTGGAAAACGTACTTATGGAACACTTAAAACCAATAATAGCGAAATTAAGAGAAACTGGATGTGAAATAATCGAAATGGAAAATGCGGTTAGAGTAATAGGACCAGAAGTATTAAAACCAATAGATATAAAAACACTTCCACATCCTGGATTCCCAACAGATGTTCAGGCACAGTTTATGGCAATGCTTACAATAGCTAATGGTACAGCAGTTGTTATAGAAACTGTATTTGAAAATAGATTTATGCACGTTGCTGAATTTAACAGAATGGGAGCAGACATAAAAATAGAAGGAAGAAGTGCAATAGTAAATGGAGTTGACAAATTATACGGAGCTAAAGTTAATGCAACTGATTTAAGAGCTGGTGCAGCACTTATATTATGTGGACTTATAGCAGAAGGTGAAACTCAGATAGGTGAAATATACCACATACAGAGAGGTTACGTGGATATAGACAAAAAAATAAGAGCTTTAGGTGGAAATATAGAAATAGTAGAATAGTATTTTGATTTGATAATATACCTAAGGTTTATTAATGATGCACAAAATAATAAATATACAAGATAATAATAAATTGAAATGTGATATAATGTAATTGTGAGATTGAAACAATTAAAAAGATTTAGAGAAAAAGAATATTTATAACAAAGGAGTTTTTGAAATGGCAAAAGTATCTGGTGTTGATATAGGAATAGATTTAGGAACAGCTAATGTTTTAGTATACGTAAGTGGAAAAGGAATAGTACTTGAAGAACCTTCAGTAGTTGCAATAGATAACAAAACAAATGAAATACTTGCAGTTGGTCAGGAAGCTAAAAAAATGATAGGTAGAACACCTGCAAATATATCAGCTATAAGACCTCTTAGAGATGGTGTTATATCTGACTACAATACAACTGAAAAAATGTTAAAACATTTTGTTGAACAGATAGTTGAGAAAAAAGGATTCGGAAAATTTGTAATGCCTAGAATAATGGTATGTGTACCAACAGGAGTTACAGAAGTTGAAAAAAGAGCAGTTGAAGATGCTACAAAACAGGCAGGAGCTAGAGAAGTTTATGTTATAGAAGAACCAATAGCTGCTGCAATAGGAGCTGGAATAGAAATAGGTGAACCAAGCGGAAATATGATAATAGATATCGGTGGTGGTACTGTCGATATAGCTGTAATATCTCTTGGTGGAGCTGTTGTAAGTGACTCTATAAAAATGGGTGGAGACAAATTCGACGATGCAATAACAAAATATATGAAAAAACAGCACAACCTTATAATAGGTGAAAGAACAGCTGAAAAAGTTAAAATAGAAATAGGAAGTGCTTTCAAAAGAGAAGAAGAAAAATTCATGAAAGTAACAGGAAGAAACCAGATAACAGGTCTTCCATGTACTGTTGAAATAAGCTCAGCTGAAACATTAGAAGCTTTAGATGAATGTGTAGAACAGATAGTTGTTACTACTCACTCTGTACTTGAAAAAACACCACCTGAATTAGCTGCAGATATAAGTGAATCTGGAATAGTTATGACTGGTGGAGGATCATTATTATATGGATTAGACAAAAAAATAGAACAGAGAACAGGAATAAAAGTTAAAATAGCTGACAATCCTTTATCTTGTGTTGCAACAGGTACTGGTGCTGCATTAGGATCATTAGATATATTAAAAACTGGTGGTTCTTTCAAATCAATGCCATCAGAAGAAAAATAATAGAGTATAAATAATCAAATATTAGAAAGACTAAGGATTTATTTAAAGTCCTTAGTCTTTAATAAATAGAGTAATTGGGAGAATATTATGTTAAATATAGACCAGATAAAAGAGATAATACCTCATAGATACCCATTTCTTTTAGTTGATAAAGTAGTTGAACTTGAAGAAGGAAAAAGAGCTGTTGGTATAAAAAATGTAACAGCTAATGAGCCATTTTTCCAGGGGCATTTCCCAGAATATCCACTAATGCCAGGTGTTTTAATAATAGAAGCAATGGCACAGGTTGGAGCAGTTGCTATGATGTCTCTTGAAGAGAATAAAGGGAAACTAGGAGTATTTGCAGGTATAGATAAAGTGAGATTTAAAAGAGAAGTAAGACCTGGAGATACACTAAGAATGGAAGTTGAGATGAAGGCTTTAAAAAGAAATATAGGAAAAGCAGATGCCGCAGCTTATGTTGACGGTGAATTAGTGTGCAAAGGTGAGCTAATGTTTGCACTTACAGAAAAATAAATTTATGCAAAAATAATAATTTGTTTTTTAGTTTGAAATTTATATTGACAAAATATATAATCTATTATAAAATTAGATACGTTGAAAAAATAGACAATCTTGATTACCTTATCAAGAGAGGCTGAGGGACAGGCCCGATGAAGCCCGGCAACCACCCACAATGGGAAGAGGTGCTAATTCCTACAGGATTTATCCTGAAAGATGAGGTTATGTTAATTAGTTACGTATAATTAACCTCTTCTTTTAGTGAAGAGGTTTTTTTATTATGAAAAATCTTTTGCTATATGAAGCAACAAGAAATTAAACAATACCCAGTGTAAGAAAGTAATAAGAAATAAATTTTTGGAGAAATCCAATGGGAAAAATCCATTATAGGAAGATTCGAGAATATAAAAGGTAATTTCAAAGAAAAGGGAGGACAGAAAAAATGGCAAGACATTTATTTACATCAGAATCAGTAACTGAAGGACATCCAGATAAAATCTGTGACCAGATATCAGACTCAATATTAGATGCATTACTTGAAGCAGATCCAAAATCAAGAGTTGCATGTGAAACTACAGTAACAACAGGATTAGTATTAGTAGCAGGGGAAATAAGTACATCAGCATACGTTGATATACCAAAATTAGTTAGAGAAACAGTAAAAGAAATAGGATACACAAGAGCTAAATTCGGATTTGACTGCGATACTTGTGCGGTTATAACATCTATAGATGAACAGTCAGGCGATATAGCAATGGGTGTTGACGAAGGATTAGAAAGTAAATCAGGAGAAGTAACTGAAGAAGAAATAGAAAAAGTAGGAGCAGGAGACCAGGGTATAATGTTCGGATTCGCTTGTAACGAAACTCCAGAGCTTATGCCATTACCAATATCTTTAGCTCATAAATTATCAAGAAGATTAACAGAAGTTAGAAAATCTGGACTTCTTGACTACTTAAGACCAGACGGAAAAACTCAGGTAACAGTAGAATACGAAGACAACAAACCAGTTAGAGTTCATACAATATTAATATCTACTCAGCACAGTGAAGATGTAACAACTGAACAGATAAAAGCAGATTTAATAGAACATGTTATAAAAGCTGTTATACCAGCAGAACTTCTTGATGAAGAAACATTATACTATGTAAATCCAACAGGTAGATTCGTTGTAGGTGGACCACAGGGAGATACAGGACTTACAGGAAGAAAAATAATAATAGATACTTACGGTGGATACTCTAGACACGGTGGTGGAGCATTCTCTGGAAAAGACCCAACAAAAGTTGATAGATCTGCAGCTTATGCAGCAAGATACGTTGCTAAAAATATAGTAGCAGCTGGACTTGCTGATAAATGTGAAATAGAATTATCATACGCTATAGGTATAGCTAGACCTTTATCTATATTCGTTGATACATTTGGAACTGGAAAAGTTTCTGAAGAAAAACTAGTAGAACTAGTAAACAAACACTTCGACTTAAGACCAGGTGCAATAATAAGAGACTTAGACCTTCTAAGACCAATATACAAACAGTGTGCAGCTTACGGACACTTTGGTAGAACTGATATAGATCTTCCATGGGAAAGAACTGACAAAGCTGAAATACTTAGAAAAGAAGCTCTAGGCGAATAATAAAAACTAAAAATAATAAAAATTAACTAGAATTTTATATGCATACACTTTTCATTTGACGAGTGTGTGCATTTTTTTTGTAAAATATATTATTATAAATATAGAAATATTTGAATGGAGGGGGATTTTGTGGGTAAATCTTGGACAGTAGAAGAGATAAGAAAAGAAATGAAGAAGATGGATAAAATTCTTGGGAAAAAAGGCTCAGAGCTTCCTATAAAAATAAATAAGAGAATGACTAGAAGTCTTGGAATGTATAAATTCAAAATAGAAGATAAAAAAATAATACCTATTTGTTTTGAATTTGCTCCAAAGACAGTATCTGGGGAATTTGACGAAAAGACAGTTATTGGAATAATTAGACATGAATACGCACATTATGCTGCTAATGATATTCATAAAGAAGCGTGTGGACATGATAGAAGGTTTAAAAGTATATGTGAATTAATAGGAGCTCCAGGAAATGCTGTTATGAAAAAGAGATAAATCTATCTATCTTAAAACGAACTTATGTTTGAAAAAAACTTGTACAATTAGTATAATTAATCTTATATGTAGTTAAAATATAACATAGGGGGTGAAAAAGTGGAGAGAATAGAGGGATTGATAACCGATATAGTATTTCAAAATGAGGACAATGGATACACAATCGCAAAACTTACAAATGAGGACGGAGAAATTTCTGTTGTTGGGTGTATGCCAACTCTTTCTGTAGGAGAAACGGTCGAAGTTGAAGGTAAATGGGGAAGACATAAGGTATATGGAAATCAGTTTGAAGTTAGTAATTTTGTACCAGTTACACCGACATCTATTGAAGGAATTAGGGTATACTTGGCATCTGGAATGATTAAAGGTATCGGTGAAAAAATGGCAAATAAAATAATAGATAAATTTGGTGTTGATACACTAGATGTAATCCAAAATGCTCCAGAAAGACTTCAAGAAATAGATGGAATAGGAAAAAAGAAAGTTGCTCAGATTGTAGAAAGCTATGAAGAGGATAGAGAGCTTAGAAAGATAATTCTTGAATTGGCTCCATTTGGAATAACCCCAAATCTGTGTTTAAAAATATATAAAAAATACAACAATAGGGCTATGAAGCTAATAAAATCCAATCCATATAGGCTTGCAGAGGATATTAGAGGAATAGGATTTAAAATAGCAGATAACCTAGCTCAAAAGATAGGTATAGATAGAGATTCTAAGGATAGAATTTGTCAGGGGATAATCTATGTGTTAAAAAATGCACTTGGAGAAGGACATACTTTTTTACCAGAAAATGTTGTAGAAAAAGAAGCGGTAAAACTTTTAGGAGTAGATGTAGAAAAAATAGATGACTGTCTATTGGATTTGGCATATGCTCAAAAAATTAAGCTGGATAAAGTTGGAGATTTTCTACTTGTATACCTTATGAACTATTATCTTGCTGAAAATGGCGTGTGCAAGAAACTTATAGAGCTTGCAACATTTGATTTTAAAAAAGATAAAAAAATAGACATAAATAGTGAAATAGAAGCTGTAGAAAAAGAAGAAGGAATAAAACTAGCTAATAGGCAGAGAGAGGCTGTTACAGAGGCTCTACAGAGCGGTGTTAGTGTTATCACAGGTGGGCCAGGTACAGGAAAAACAACCACTATAAATACTATAATAAAGATATTTAAGCGTCAAAAGAAGGAAGTAGTACTTGCAGCGCCAACAGGACGTGCAGCAAAGAGAATGAGTGAAACATCAAATGAAGAGGCTAAGACAATACACAGACTTCTTGAGATGGGATATTCTACAGACGATGACTTGGTATTCTTTAAAAATGAAGATGAGCCTATAAAAGCAGATGTAATAATAGTAGATGAGGCATCTATGATAGATATTTTACTGATGTTTAGTCTTGTAAATGCTATAAAACCTGGAACGAGATTTATAATTGTTGGAGATAGCGACCAGTTGCCTTCAGTAGGGGCTGGAAATGTGCTTAGGGACATAATAGATTCTCAAGTTATTAAAGTTGTAAGACTAGATGAGATATTTAGACAGGCTCAAGAAAGTATGATAATAGTTAATGCACATAAGATAAACAACGGAGAAGCTCCGTATTTAAATGTAAAAAATAAAGACTTTTTCTTCTTAAATGCAGCTACAAATGAGGAAATAATGAACACTATAATAGGGCTTGTAGAAACTAGATTGCCTAAGTTCTATAATGTAGATTCTTTGGATGACATACAAATATTAAGCCCTATGAGAAAAGGAGATATTGGTGTTACAAATATGAATATAATTCTGCAGAGGTACCTAAATCCGCCTTCAGAAAGAAAGGTCGAAGTTACTCTAAACAAGAGGATATTTAGAATAGGTGATAAGGTAATGCAGATAAAAAACAACTATACAAAGAGTTGGAAAAATGAGGATGAAACAGAAAGTGGAGATGGTATATATAACGGAGATATTGGATATATTTATTATATAGACAAGAATAAAAAAATTATCTACGTTATGTTTGAAGGTTCAAGAATAGTTGAATACAATTTTGAAGAATTAGACGAACTCGACCACAGTTTCTGTACTACAATACACAAAAGTCAGGGTAGTGAATTCCCAGTGGTAGTAATACCAATAGCGTGGGCACCGCCTATGCTATTATCTAGAAATCTGCTATATACAGCTATAACTAGGGCAAAGAAATTAGTTGTACTTGTAGGAGATGTTAAATATTTAAAACAGATGATTCAAAATAATAGAGTGAATGCTAGATATTCAAACTTAGCCTTAAAGCTTAACCGGATAAAAAGAGAAGGAGTGCTAGAATAATTGAATTATCTATCATTGATTATGGATTTTTTCTTTCCACAAAATATAACCTGCTTAATATGTCAAAAGCCTATAGATCCAAACAATACATATTCTCTTTGTAAGGACTGCTTTGAAGAGATGACATTTATCAAAGAAGAGTGTCCTAAATGTGGAAAACCTGTAATAAATAGGATAAATTTTGAAAAGGACGATGATGAAGAGGACAAATTTACAGATGAGGATATTAAGGAAATAGAGGATAACTGTATAATTTTGACGGGAAATAGTGAGTCAAAAAATGCAGTGAATTTGAATATTTACGATGATGAGGAATATATTTTAGAGAAATTTGAAGAGTATAAAGAAGGATATGGAGTAAATAAAAATAAAGATTTAAGCTCTTCAAAAGTAGAGTACAGTAGATGTAAATTCTGTGAGAATAAGAATTTTTATTTTGATAGGGCAATATCTTGCATAGAGTATTGTGATAAGAGTAAGGTGTTAGTGCTTTCGTTGAAATACTACGGAAATACGTATATGTCCAGATATATTGCCCAGGTAATGAGGGATAAGTTGGAATTTGAGCAGATTTCTGCGAATTATATAATTCCAGTTCCTCTACATAAAAAGAGAATGAGGACGAGAGGGTTTAATCAGGCTGAAAAGATTGCTAGTTATCTATCTGATTATACCAAAATACCTATAATAGACTGTATAAAGAGAAACAGAAATACAAAGAGACTTTATGCACTTAACAAATTTCAACGTGAAAAAGAATTAAAAAATGCATTTGAAGTTAAAGATGGTAGTGAAAAAATAAAATGCAAAAGAGTACTTCTAATAGATGATATATTCACAACAGGAACTACAGTAAATGAAATTTCTAAAAAGCTTAAAATATACGGTGTAGATGAGATAATAGTTTTGACATTCTTGACTAGAAATATAGATTAAGTGTGGGAAATATTTATTAGAATAAAGAAAAATATTGACGAGTTAAGATAAATATATTAAAATATGTAAAGATGTTCAGGTCTGTGGTTGAAAGTCCAAGCCAGTCGCAGGCAAAGGGATCCACGTAAGCTAGTCCTAAAAGCGGGGCAGTGATCATAGTGCGGCCTAGAAGTAAGACCTACCGATATTCAAAAATAAATTCCAATCGAGAGAGAGTAGTAGTGATGCGAACCAGAGCGAACCCTCCAGTAGGCGAGTGTGGGGGAAAAGACCAGGTCAGCTGAATATCTAAAAAAAGAGATGAAGCAAATGCTTCATCTCTTTTTTTGTTTATTTTATAGTGTAAAGCAAAAATACTTTACATAGTTTTGGTAAAATCAAAAATTAAATAAAAAAAGCTATGTTAAATATATAAAAAATAATTAACAATTTAATAACAATGCACACAGTTTTCTGTGGAAAAATAAAAAGCTACACTCAAGTAATATACACAAAAAATTATTTATCAACAAACTTATCCACACTATCAACAGAATAATATCCACATTATCCACCAAATCGTGTGTAAAAATAACTATTAAAAAGGGCTTTTCTCTACAAAATTGTCAGAAAAAAATAAAAATTTATACAAAAAAAGAAGGAAATATAAAACATATGTAGAATATATATAACAAGAAATAAATATCAAGCGAGTACTTTAAAAGCACTAAAAAAGTATAGAAATATTAGCTTGATACCGAAAGGAGAGGTAGTTATGAAACTTACTATATCTGGAAAACAAATGGAATTAACTCAGGGAATCAAGGACAATGTAGAAAGCAAATTAAGTAGATTAGATAAATACATAAGTCCTGATACAGATGTAAAAGTTACTGTAAGCGCTAAGAAAGGAAGACATAAAATAGAAGTAACTATAACTCCTAAAAATGGTCATGTTATAAGAGCAGAGGAATCTCAGGAAAACTTATATCCTGCAATAGATCTTGTAGTTGATAAATTAAAAATACAGCTTAAAAAATATAAAGATAAAATGCAGAAGAGACATCAAGACAATAAGAGTATAAGATTCGATAGTCCAGAAATAAATGATGCTATACTAGAAGAAGAATTAGAAGACTTTGAAGAAGTACCATTCGAAATCAAGAGACGTAAAAAGATAAATGTTAAACCTATGAGTGAAGAAGAAGCAGTTCTTCAGATGGAATTAGTTGGACATGATTTCTATATATTCAAAAATGATGAAACTGATGCAATAACTCTAGTTTACAAACGTAAAAATGGTGGATATGGTATAATAGAACAGGAAGAATACTAAAATATCATGTAAGAAATTGATTATAT
>URRU01000048.1 GCA_900550335.1 uncultured Clostridium sp.
AAAAATATTTAAAAAAATTACATATAAAAACAGATTATGTTAAAATAATAAATAAAAATTATCTGAAAAACAAATAAAATATTGCAAAAGACCTGAAGCCTTGTTATAATAATAACTTGAAAAGGGAAAACAATATCTATTAAATGCAGGGATTAATAAAAAAATAGTATAAAACCTGTAGGGATTTGAAATTTACTTGAGTAAATTAAATTTATGTTAGTAAATATTAAGTGAAGAGCGAGAAATAAAAATTAAAAATTAAAAAAAGGAGAGAAAAAAATGGCAACTTTAGTAAGAGTAATGTTAATCGTTTTTACATCTATGTTCGCAGTAGTTTTCGGAAAAGATTACAAGAAAACTAAGGAAGTAAATCAGTTAGAAGATGAAACTTGGAAAAAACCAGGGTTCATAGGATTTGTAGCAAACTTTGCAGATACTTTAGGTATAGGGTCTTTCGCAATAGTTGTAGCTATGTCAAAAGCTTTAAAATTAAATATAAAAGATAAGCACATACCAGGTATGCTTAACGTATCATGTACAATACCAGCGGTTTTAGAAGCGCTTATATTCATAACATCAGTAAAAGTTGATCCAATAACTTTAATATCATTATTAATAGCAGCTGCGGCTGGTTCAGTTATAGGAGCAAAAATAATATCAAAACTTGATGAAGCAATAGTTCAGGTAGTTATGGGTATAGCTTTATTTGTAACAGGAATAGTAATGTTCTGTGGATTACCTTGGATAAACTTAATGCCAGGTGGTGGAACAGCACTAGGATTAACTGGAGTAAAATTAGTAATAGGTATAGTTGGTAACTTCATACTTGGAGCACTTATGACAGCAGGAATCGGACTATACGCACCATGTATGGCAATGCTTTACCTTTTAGGAATGTCAGCAAAAGCAGCATATCCAATAATGATGGGTTCTTGTGCTATGCTTCTTCCATTCTCAGGTATGGAATTCATAAGAGAAGGACAGTATCCAAGAAAATCTTCACTAGGAATAACTATAGGTGGTATATTCGGAGTATTCTTAGCAGTATTATTTGTTAACAGCCTATCTATGGATTTACTAAAAGTTTTAGTAATATGTGTAATATTCTATACAGCAACAACAATGTTAAAGACAGGTGTAACAAAATTAAAAAGCAACAAATCAGAATGCAAAGCAAAAAGTAAAGATTTAACAGATTTAAATATAGACTAATTAGATTTAAATATTTAGACGGATTAAAAGTAGAATAAGATATATTTTTATTAAGGGACTGTGGAAACACAGTCCTTTTTAATTTATTAGTAAATGATATGGAATATATCTAAAATTAGAAAAAGTCATAGTTAAAAAACATAGGCATTATAGATATATTTATACAAAAAGTAAGCAATTAAATTTCAAATGCTTTCTTTTAAAAACTACTGAAAAATAGGAAAAAGTTTTTTAAAAAGTTAAAAAAATACTGAAAAATCAAGCAATATCTTTTTATTCTTAAAGTGAAAAAACTATTGAATAGTTGATGATTTGGGACTATAATCTAACATATGGAAATAAAATAAAGAGGTTATTATTTTATAAAGTCCTTAATTTATACGGGACAAATTATTTTGGGGAGTCCTTATTATATAAGGGCTATTTATTATCATTATTTTAAAAGGGTTAAAGAGGTGAATGTTGTGAAAAAAGTATTATTTCATTTAGCTGATGAAGATGAAAAGCTTAATGGAAATGGAGTCGATTTTCTTTTAAACCATCTTGACTACAGTATAGGTGAAAAAGTACTACTTGTAGGTGATATTGGTCGATTGGGAAAAGAGCTAAGATTAAGCGGGTTAAACGTAACAATACTTGAAGATTCAGATTATGAAGATATGTGCTATTCTCTAGTGCATAATGAAAATTGCAATTTTGTAAAAGGAAAATTAGAATACCTTCCATTTGAAGATAACTACTTTAATAAAGTAATTGTTTTAGAACAGTTTAATCATGCCAGCAATTACGAAAAAGCATCTTCAGAAATAAGTAGGGTTCTAAAAAATAATGGAGATCTTATACTTGAAGATCTTAATATGGATAATATTAAAAATAAGATGAAATATCTAAAAAGAAGAATATGCGGTCTTTGTGCAAATCACTGCAATCCAAGTGAGATAAAAAGAATATTCTCTAATTTAAGATTTGATGGTGTTATGGAAGATTTCGAAAGCAAAAAATACGTATATGTAGCTAGAAAGAGAATGTTATAAAAGCACGTAGCTTTAGAATTTATAAAGCAACATTGAATATATTAAAAAATAAAATAGAATGATATAATTAATAGGTCTGGCAGATTATGCCAGGCCTATTTTTAGAATAGGGAGATGATTTTTTTGATAAATTATGAATTAGTGTTTGTTGTCGTTCTATTCATGGTGTTGGTATCTATTCAGTTTACGCTTAATAAAATTTACGTGGAATTAAAGGATATTAAGAGAATGATGAAGAACAAGGAATTAGAAGAAATAACTGAAAAGGAAAATAAATTTGATTCATTTAGATTTTAAATATACACTCACAATTTAGAAAGGATAGGTATTTTGTTATGAAAATCGAGCTAGGTTATATAAAAAATGATATACAAAATATAGCAGATGCAATAGAGACTGTATTGAAAATAGATGTAACAATAGTAGACGAAAATCTTATCAGAATTGCGGGTACTGGGAAGTATATAAATAAGATTGGTGAGCAGATAGATGGATATGCGTTTAAGAAGTCTTTACAAGACGGCGAGGTAATAGTTATAGACAATCCAAAAGTTAGTCCAATTTGTAAAGAATGTTGTAGAGCTGGTAATTGTAATGAATTCGGGGAAATATGTTGTCCTATAGTCTGTGATGGGAAATCTTATGGTGTGATAGGGCTTATAGCTTTCTCAGAGGAGCAGAGAAAGATAATTGAGGCAAATAGCGAGGGTATGGTAAATTTCCTAACTAGAATGGCTGATTTATTGTCTGGGAAATTAAAGGCAGCGATAAAATCTTATGAGCTTGATATTGAAAAGAAGAAGCTTGAAACACTTGTAGATGGTATGGATAAGTCTGTAGTGTCTATAGATGTCGACGGAAGAGTAGATAAGTATAATTTGAAGTTTAAAAAGATGTTCAATATAAAGGACGATATTACAGGGAAAATTATCTTTGATATTTTTAAATTTATCAAGATTCCAGATAAATATAGAAAAGGGCATTCTTTTAGCTCAAGCTTTAATTATAAAGGTGGAAGTAAGACGATTAAAGGGATTTATAACATGAGTAGAATCGAGCTAAATGGTGAGATTAAGGGTTATGTTATAGATTTTACCGATAAAAAAGAGGCTATTAAAAACTACAATAAAATGAATAAAGATAGAAGCATAATGATTGATAATATAATCGGCGAAAGTGAGTCTATTAAAAAGGTGAAGCAAGAGACGATTATGGCGGCTCAGTCTGTGTCTACAGTCCTTATAACAGGGGAGAGTGGTACAGGTAAGGAGTTGTTTGCAAGGGCGATACACAATCATAGTAAGAGGTCTGAGTATCCATTTATTGCGGTAAACTGTGCGGCTATTCCAGATAATTTGCTAGAAAGTGAATTGTTTGGATATGAGGAAGGTGCATTTACTGGTGCGAGAAAAGGTGGAAAACTTGGTATGTTTGAAATTGCCCACAAAGGAAGCTTGTTTTTAGATGAGATTGGAGATATGAGCTTGCACCTTCAGTCAAAGCTTCTTAGAGTGCTTCAAGAAAAGGAAGTGAATAAAATAGGTGCGAAGTCTAATATTGAGATAGATGTTAGGATAATTGCAGCTACAAATAAAGATCTTGAGAGTATGGTTAAAGAGGGTACATTTAGGGAGGATTTATACTATAGGCTAAATGTTATCCCTATAAAGCTACCTAGTCTTTCTCAGAGAAAGGGAGACATTCCTCTTTTGATAGATTATATGATTCACGATTATTCTGTGAAGCTTGAGAAAAATGTAGAGGGAATTGACGAGGTTGCACTTGATAGGATGCTTAAATACGGTTGGCCAGGAAATGTTAGAGAGCTTCAAAATAGTATTGAGTACAGTGTAAATATGGCTCAGGGAAGTGAGATAACGGTCGATGTTCTTCCAAAGTCTATTTTGGAGTATGAGGAGAAGTTTGAGGAAGATGAGACTTCTGCTATAGAGACACTTGAGGAGCTTGAGAAGAGAGAGATTCAAAAGGCACTTAAAAGATATAGTGTGTATAAAAAAGATAAAGAATTGGCGGCAAAGGCCTTAGGAATATCGAGGGCAACTCTTTATAGAAAAATTGAAAAGTATGGAATTAAGTAGGGGGAAAGAGTTCATTATGTTAGCTACTCAATATCAAAAACCTCACAGGGTATCTTACTAGCGTAAAATACCACAGTGATGTTTTCGAATTATTGAGAGCGCTAATTATAATGAACCCTTTTCTACAGCAATTCTATAAGTTTTCAATTTTAGTTATAAAGAAGTTGCTTTTTTGGAATGAGTTGAGGTTGGAGAAGGTTGTTTTTAGTTTAGTAGGAATTTTTTAGGTTATTTTAGGTTAATAGGAGTTTTTAAAGGTGTTTGGTATATAGTTATAGATTATATTCTCATTTTGAGATTATTTCTCAAAATGAGATTTTTTTATGCCTAAAATGAGAATATGTTGTGTTTTGAGATTTTGATAAGAATTTCTTTTGATTTGATAATTTTTAAAAATAATCATCTCAAAGCTAGTTATTTAGCCATTTGTAATTTTTAAGAAAAATATTTTTAAACTTTGGCACGATGTATGCTTATTATATATGGCGTAATTGAATTATAAGATAATCTAAAAAGATAATTAAAATTTATTTAGAATTATTTATAAATATAGAGATAAGTTATTAAAATACGAGAGATATTAGATTATATGGAGGGTGTAAAATGAGAGATATAAGAAATGAATTAGTTGAAATGTTAAGAAATGAAGTTAAACCAGCAGTTGGATGTACAGAACCAGTTGCATTAGCATTAGCTTGTGCAAAAGCTAAAGAACTTTTAGGTGAAGAAGTTATAGATAATAAAATGTTAGTAAGTAACAATATATTTAAAAATGGAATGGGTGTTGGTATACCAGGAAGTAAGATATTAGGACTAAAAGTTGCAGCTTGTATGGGTATAGTTGGAGGAAAATCTGCAGACGGATTAAGCGTTCTTGAAGGTTTAACTGAAGAAGAAGTTAGAGAATCAGAAAAATATTTAGAAGAACATACTATATCAGTAGAGCCAACAGATTCAGCTGATAAAATATACTTAGAAGTTATGTTAAAAGGTGCTAATCATGAAGTATTAGTTAAGATAAGAGGAAGACACGATAACTTTACATATCTTGCAAAAGATGGAGAAGTTATATTAGATAATGAACCAAAAGAAGTAAGTGCAACAGAAACAAGTGCAACAGAAGAAAGAAAAGAAACTTTAATGGACAATGCTACAGTTGCTGAAATAGTTGATAATGTAGAAAAAATGGACTTTGAAGATATAAAATTCCTTCTTGATGGTATAAAAATGAACAGAGCTATGGCAGAAGTTGGTTTAAGAGAAAAAACTGGTGTTGGTACTGGTTTTGGAATTAAAGAAGCTATAAAAGCCGGAGAATTAGGTGATGACCTTGTAAACTACGCAATGATGCTTACATCAGCAGCTTCTGATGCAAGAATGTCAGGTGTTAAGATGCCAGTTATGAGTTCAAACGGAAGTGGTAACCACGGTTTAACAGCAATACTTCCAATAGCTGCATACAATGAAAGAAATCCTCAGAGCGACGAAAGAGTTGCTAGAGCTTTAGCAATATCTCATTTAATAACTGCATACATCAAAAACTTCACAGGTAGATTATCTCCAATGTGCGGATGTGGTGTTGCAGCTGCAATAGGATGTACAGCAGGTCTTTCTTGGTTAATGGACGCTGAACAGTCTCAGATAGAAGGAGCTATGGAAAATATGATAGCTAACTTAAGTGGTATGATATGTGACGGTGCAAAACCAGGATGTGCTTGTAAATTAGCTACAGCATCTTCTGCAGCAGTTCAGAATGCTATACTTGCTAAGAGAGGATGTATAGTTCCAGGTCTTAATGGTATAGTTGGTAGATCTGTTGATGAAAGTGTTAGAGCATTAGGATGCGTTGGAGATGAAGGAATGTCTGTAACTGACAACGTAATACTTGATGTTATGAATGAAATGAATAAATAAGTCTTTAAATAATCTTAAAATATAATTTTCCAGAGAAGTCGTATCTTTATTGATACGGCTTTTCTATTTTTAAACGCGAAAAAGAGCTATTAATCTCCTCTCCAGGCAATCAAGTTGCATTGTCGAGTTCGATTTAATAGCTCTTTTTTTCGCTAGTTTGTAAAATTAGAGAAGGTATAATAAAGATAAGTTCTTTCTGAAAATTATATTTATAAGACTTATTTAAAGGCTTAGTTTGAGTAAAGAAGTGCGGTTGTTTTCTATTGCACACTTTTGGTAAAAATAGCAATCGAAAATCGATACTGGATATTTTGGAATTATGTTTGTAAGAATTATTTAAAGGCTTATTTTGGTGGAGATGTAATTGAAATATCTGATAAAAAAGTAAAAAACCACCAGACTATTGGACCGTAGTGGTGGTTTTACTATTACTTTTAAACTTAGTTTTAAAAGAGAAAAATAACCGCGCTACCTTCTAAAAGTTATTCTTATCTCTTTTTTATATTATATCATATTAAAAAATTGAGATACCTTTTGAAAGATTTTTAACTTTAAAATACTATTAACTAGAGAATATTTGTGAAATTAAGGAAAAAATTAAATAAGTAGATTTATCTAAGTCATTATAGATAGCATTTTTCTATTAAAGTATTGAAAATACTCAATAATTCGTATAAAATAATCTGTATAACAAAAGAATCGGAGGCCAGAAAATGGACATAACTAAAAAGAAATGGGAAACAATGTACACAGAAGAAGACATTGCAAAAAGAGTAAAAGAACTTGGAGCACAGATAACAGAAGACTATAAAGATAAAAAATTAATGGTAGTTGCACTACTTAGAGGAAGCTTTATATTCTGCGCAGACTTAGTTAGAAGCATAGATTTACCACTTAGAGTAAACTTTATGACAACATCTAGCTACGGAAATTCAGAAGAAACTAGTGGAACAGTTAAAGTATCTTCAGATGTAACTGTAGATTTAGAAGGATACGATGTGCTTGTAGTTGATGATATAACTGACAGTGCAGTGACTATGGATTTCGTGCTTAAACATTTAAAAGCTAAAAACCCTGCAAGTATAAAAAGCTGCGTGCTATTAGACAAACCTTCAAGAAGAAAAGTTGACTTAGTGCCAGACTACTGCGGATATGAAGTAGAGGATAAATTCGTTGTTGGATACGGATTCGACTGTGGAGATTACTTCAGAAACGTACCATACATATTCAACGTAACAGACGAAGATAGATAATTAGAGAAGTAGACCTTTGTATATTTACAAGGGTCTTTTTTATTTGCATATAAAAAATCACTCTAGTTGGGCGCTAAGAGTGATTCCTGAAAAATATTTTAGAGGAAACATTGCTTACCCACAAGCTATGATTTCTCTTTTTTTATTAACTATTTATCTAAATTAAGTATATCATTTTTTTTGAAATTTGTCTACAAATAGATAACAAGCAAAACGAATAGAATTATACACATCTTAAATATATCATTTGAAGAAACAAAATTACAATCAGTTTTGTTTTTTTCGATTACAAATTATAAAAAATGAGGACAAGAGAAATAACTGCTCTATAGCGACAATTCTGCAAGCGACCCATATCCTATAAATGTGTTACACAATAGGATGGGTCGCTGAAGCCTGGAGCACAGAGCAGTTATTCTCATGTCATTTTATTTTATAATATATCCTTCATATCATATAATCCGTTTTCTTTGTCTAATATCTTCTTAGCAGCAAATATTGCACCTTCAGCGAATATTGCATTAGACTGTGCATGATGAGCAAGTGTTACAACTTCACTGTCACCGCAGAATAAAACATCGTGGTCAGAAACTATATTTCCGCCTCTTACAGAACTAACTCCAATATCTCCTGGCTGTCTTTTACAACTTCTACCAGATCTACCAAAAACACCTTTAACATCAGGAAGAACCTCCTGTATTGCAGAAATAAGCATCTTAGATGTACCGCTTGGAGCATCTTCTTTTCTATTGTGGTGTTTTTCAACTATTTCTATATCAAAATCAAGAAGCTTAGCAGCCTGTTTAACTAGCTCGATAAGAACATTTACCCCAACTGAAGTATTGTGAGAAAGAAGCACAGGAACTTCCTTAGAAACTTCCTCAATAGCTGCATCCTGTTCTGCAGTAAATCCAGTTGTAGCAATAACAACAGGAGTCTTAGTTTTTAGAACGTATTTTAACATAGAGTCAAGATTATCAGGATGAGAGAAGTCGATTATCGCATCAGCTTCAATATTGCAATCATCAAAACTCTTGAATAACTTAACATCTCCGTCACAAGTACCTGTCTCAAGAGAACGACTAACACCAGCCACTAATTCGCACTCGCTGTCCTTAGCAACACATTCTCTTAAAATCTTACCAACGCCGCCACTATAGCCACATATAATAACTCTTAACATAAATTTACCCCCAAAATTAAAAATTCAGAAAAATTAATTTCCATGACTTAATTTTAACATTTTAAAGAGAAATATAGTAGGGGAAAATAAATATTATTTCAGTATATCTAACAAAAAAGAAAAAAGCCACCGAAAAACTGTTGGCAGCAGGAACGGTGGCTTTACCTTTACTTTAACTATTAAGTTGAAGAAGAGGTAACCCTCTAAACCTCTACTCCATCTATATTTCTTGCTCTTATTATAACATACTTTAAGAATATGAGCCACTTTTTATAGGCTCTTTTTTAGATTTCATAAACATATAAAACAAGATACAATCTGCTTTAGCATTTAGCAAGCGCCTTATGCAAAGACAGGATAGAATAATAATGGAAATAAAAATAGGATAAGGAATTACCGACGCAGCGACAATGGAGGACGCGTATTTTACTAGCACAAAAGCAAATAACTGCAACACGCGTCCGACCTTGGAGCAAGTGGTAATCCTTATCCTATTTTTCTATTTCCTAGTATTACAACTGTCTTAAATCATCCATTAGTTTTGTTTTTTCACTAGTTTTTTCATCTTTCATCTTCACAACTTTAGCTGGAGAACCAGCAACAACAGCGCCTGCAGGAACATCCTTTGTAACAACAGAACCAGCTGCAACAACAGCACCTTCTCCTATTCTCACACCCTCAAGAATAACTGCATTAGCACCTATCATAACATTGTCCTCAACAATAACAGGATCTGCTGAAGGTGGTTCAAGAACACCTGCGACAACAGCACCTGCACCTAGATGCACATTCTTACCAAGAGTACCTCTAGCGCCGACAACTGCATTCATATCGACCATTGTGCCTTCACCGATAACGGCACCGATATTTACAACAGCCCCCATCATAATTACCGTATTCTTTTCGATAGTAACCATATCTCTAATAATTGAGCCTGGTTCTATTCTTGCAGAGTCGTGAAGAGTATTTTTTAGAGGAATAGCAGAATTTCTTCTATCAAATTCTACATGTATATCTCTTATACAATCCTCTCTCTGATTAAGAGCTGCCATTATGGCATCGTAGTCCCCGATAAATATATGAGAAGAATCTGTTCCAAAAACTTTGTACTCGTCAGTAGACTCAAAGTTGTATGGCTCAGTATTTACATACACCTTAACAGGGGTCTTTTTCTCAACTTCCTTTATATATCTTGCTATTTCATAAGCATCATTTAAATTCACCATACAGGTAAACCCCCTTTTAAAAATTTAGTCTAAAAAGCTTAGCTAATAAGTTTATTCCCCATTTGAATCATATACTAACATCTAATCCCTAAAATATTAATACATTCTAAAAAATACATACCAATTAAAATCAATATATCAATTAAAGTCAATACATTAATTAAAAATCAACACAGACATTGATACGAAAATTATTTTAACATATCGTCCATGTTGTAGAATCCTGATTCTTTACCAGCTATAAATTTTGCTGCAGCTAATGCACCATTAGCGAATATCTGTCTTGACTGAGCCTGATGACTTATAGTTACAACTTCACTATCTCCGCAGAATAATGCATCGTGTTCACCAACTATTGTTCCACCTCTAACAGCACTTATACCTATATCGCCTGGCTGTCTCTTACAACTTCTTCCTGATCTTCCGTTTACAACATTAGATTCTGGAAGCACTTCTTTAACACCATTTGCTATCATTATAGCTGTACCACTTGGAGCATCTACTTTTCTGTTGTGGTGTTTTTCAACTATTTCTATATCAAATCCGTTAAGAAGTTTTGCAGCTTCCTTAACTAATTTAACCATTATATTTACCCCAAGAGACATATTATAAGAGAAGAATACAGGTATTTCTTCAGAAGCTTTGTGTATTCTTTCTATTTCTTCATCATTAAAACCAGTAGTTGCTATAACTATTGGAGTTTTAGTTCTTAAAGCGTATCCAAGTACGTTGTCTAAGTTTGCGTGGTTAGAGAAGTCTATGATAACATCTCCTTTTTCTTCGCAATCAGCTAATTTTTCATATATTGTTATATCCTGTACACATTTACTTTTATCGTAAGCCTGAACAAAAGCAAGTTCGCAGTTTTCGTCTGCTCTTACTGTTTCAGCAACTATTCTTCCCATTTTTCCGTCGTATCCTGTA
>URRU01000049.1 GCA_900550335.1 uncultured Clostridium sp.
AATAATTATATCAAATTATGTAATTTTTTTCATTCTGCTTTAGAAACTATCATTATTATCTATAATAATTTTTATTTCTATTTTTACGAATTTTTATTTATACTGCATGTATTCTTATTTTTTACAATTTTTTATTTATGCTATCTATACACATTCTTTTTCTTCATTTCATCCAGAAGAACGTAAACAGTTCCATCGTCTACACATTTATCTACAGCACCCGGATTAAATATTTCCTGTCTTACAATACTAGTAAGCATCGCTCTAAGAAGATATGCACCAGATTCTTCTGCTTTTTCTCTATATAAATCAGAATCCATTTCTATATTGTGAAGGTCTAATGTATCTATGTATGCTTTGTCAGTGATTTCAGGAAGATGTGCTGTATTTATAAGTCTTTCAACTTCCTCAGACATCTCTGGCTGATTAAACATAAACATTGGAACTGGTCTTCCTGTGTCCTCTTTTATTCTTTCTTTGAAATATTTTATATCGTTAAACATTTTGTCATACGCTTTTTTTCTTTCGTTTCTTCTATACATTACGATATATGTGTAGTCAGTTATTCCTCTTTTTAAATCATCAGGAAGATAAGTAAGTACAAGCTCTTTTGCTTTTTCATCTATTCCATAGTATGCTTCAGCAATAGATCCTGTAATTGCAGCTATTGTGTCAGTATCTCCACCTATTGTAACAGCCTTGATTACAGCATCTTCAAAGTTTTCACTTTCTAAAAATGCAGCCATCGCCTGAACAACTGCTGTTTCACATAATGCGTCTCTTTTCATTATGTCTGCACTTCTGTAATCTTCTACAGATTTAGATAAGTCGTAGCCATATTCTTTTTCTATATATTTTTTTATTGTTTCTTTTTTACTTCCGTTTCTAGCTAAAAAAATTGCACTCGCTATTGCCTGAGCACCTTTAATTCCTTCTTCACTGTTATGTGTAACTTCAGCAGTTAATCTTGCATATATATCCACTTCATTTAGGTTATTTGCAAGCCATCCAACAGAAGATACTCTCATAGCAGAGCCATTTCCTATACTTTCATAAGGTTCTGGTTTCTGAGAAATTAACCAGTTGCTAAATAAAGTTCCATATCCAGCAGTTATATGGCTTCTTCCAAACATCTGCATATTGTATCTTAGACATAATTTTATTTCTTCTGCAGGTTTGTCAAAAGTCTGAGAAAGAGCTTTTCCAACAGCTACAGTCATTACTGTATCGTCGGTAAATATTTCCCTAACTCTTGGATTTATTTCTATTCCTTCTTTGAATAGCTCGTCGTATTTTTTCTGTACTTCTTCGTATTTAGGGATTGTTAGACCGAAATCGTATCCATTTCCTAGAATATCCCCAATTATTGCTCCTAACATTTTATTCACTCCTTGCTTTTAGATAGAGGTCCTACTTTCCTCTATTGAATATAATAAGGTTTTCTTTGTATATAGTAAAGTATTAAAAAAGAGGATGCCTAAAACACCCTCTTAAATAATCTATATTATATGCATAGATATTCCCGTTACAACTACTCCAGCCACCATATTCCCTACAAGAATTCCTAAAAATGCATTCTTTATCCTCATATGAAGTATCGAAGCAATTGCTGCAGCTGTCCAAGTACCAGTCGTCGGAAGCGGAACACCTACAAACAGAATTAGCCCCAGAACAGATGCACTTTTTAGTTTTTTCATAGATGACTCGATTTTATTATCTATTTTTTTAGATATATTTTTCAAAAAAGATATACCTCTAATAAAGTTTAATATATGTCTAAAAGTAAGTATAAGCGGGATTGCCACCAAGCTAGACCCTACTACACTAGAAATATACACCCCCAATGGATCTAAATCCATAGCAATTCCAATAGGGATGGCACCTCTTAACTCTGTAACAGGCATCATCGATAAAAATAATATATTTAAATAATCCAATTCCTACTCGCCTTTTATCTTCCTTATTTAGCTAAGTTTTCTTTATCTTTATCTTCTTCTTTATTTTCTTCTTCTGATTTTTCCTGCTCAGTTTTGTTTCCAGTGAATGCATAATCTGTAGCTGTTCCTGATATTTTATCTGTTATCACACCGCTGTTGTTTATAGATACACCACTAGCATTTACTTCTACATGTTTTACAACACCGCTATTTGTCATAACTAATTTATCAGCTGATGAAGCTATAACTATATTTTCTATCTGAACTTTATCTTCACTTATATTTAAAGTCTTAGCCTTTTTGATTTCTAATTCTTTTATAGATTTATCACTTACTTCTATATTTGCATTTTCTGCATCTACTACAACCTTACCTGTAAAAGTACCTTCTAATTTTATATTTAGTGCTTTTTCTGTAGATATGTTATATTCTTCTGATGTAGCTGCAGGAGTTTTTATTGTTATTGTATCTCCAGCATTTGCATTTGCTAATACTGTATTTAAATCATCTTTATTATTAACCTCGTAGTTTATAGTTGTCTGAGTTGCTTTTATTTCGTTTATAGCATCTTCATTTCCGTTACCGCCAACCTGAGTTATAACTTTTACTATTTTATTTTTGAATAAAGTTTTCTGGTTGTTAGTAAGTTTTGAGCCAACTATAACAACTGGAGCATTGTTTTTAGCTGCAAGTACTCCTACTGATAATGCATCTATCAACTGTCCCTGATTTTTAGAGCCATTTTTAGCTACATATATATTGCTTAATTCTTTAGAATTATAGAATTCTTCTATAACCTTAGCATTTGTATCATTTCTGTTGCTTCCTTCTATTCTAGTTGCACCCGGTAATTCACTTGCAACTGATTCAGATACAACTGATTCTCCACCTACTATGTAAGAATTAGCTATTTTATTATCTGTTATAAAATCTTTTGAAGCAGCTATACCTTTTTTAGGATTTGAAAGTATTATTGGCATATCTTTCTGAGCTGCTGCAGCTGCTATACTTACTGCATCTGCAAGTCCTGTAGTACCATTTACTACTGCTATATCTGTAACTTTTTTAGTTTCGTTTAATTTTTTAGCTATTTCAAGAGCTGTTTCTTCTCTTGTATCACCTTTTATTCTTTCAACTGTAGCTACACCAGCATCTTTTAATTCAGATTCTAGTGCTGTTGGAAGTACAGCTTCTCCACCTATTAAAACAACTTTTTTAGCTTTTAATCTTACTATTTCGTCTTTTGTAACTGTAGTAAGAGCTTTTTTAGAAGTTAAAAGTATAGGTGCATTATTTGCTTCTGCATAAGGAGTTGCAGCAAGTGCATCTGCTATTGCAGAGTCGTTTACAAGAACAACTGTATCTGCATTTGCAAATCCTTTTTTACTTATCATAACAGCTGTTTCATATCTATTATCACCTACTAATTTATCCATTGATGCTGCAGATACTGGAACAACTGTACTGGCTAGCATAGTAACTGCCATAGCAACTGTTGTATATTTCTTTAAAGTCATACAAATCCCTCCATTTAGTCAAAATCCTTATATGTTTATATTACCATATTTTGACTATACATTCTTTGATTTTTGCATATGTTAGATATTTTATGCATATTACAAAATCCAACTCTACTATTGCTTTTTACACATATTCTAACATTATTTCAGCCCATATGTTTTACATATGTTCTGGTATTATTTCAACCCAGTAATTATCTGGATCCGCTATAAAGTATATTCCCATTGCTTCATTTTCAAAACATATACATCCCATTTCTTTATGAAGCTTATGTGCTTCTTCAAATTCTTTAACTCTTAATGCAAGATGGAATTCATTATCTCCTAAATTGTAAGGTCTATCCCAATCTCTAAGCCAAGTAAGCTCTAAATTATGTGGAGTAACTCCATCCCCAAGATAAACTATTATATAGCTTCCATCCTCTGCTTCTATTCTTCTAGTTTCTTTAAGTCCTAGTGCTTTTTCATAGAAATCCATACTTTTCTTTAAATCTAATACGTTTATATTATTGTGTGCAAATGTAAAATTCATACTCTTTTACCTCTTTCTAATTTTTTAGTTTTTTTAATTATACCAAAATATAAATAGATAAAAAATACACTAAATATTAATTTAACGTAAATTTTTATTTTTATTCAGAAGTTTATCATATTAATATAAAAGCAAATTTACATTCATATAATATTATAGAAATAAACTATATCTTTTTTTTAACTACATTTTTGAAATATAAGATAAATAAATAAGTTTTATGTTATAATATCATATAACACGCTTAATGAAAGGATTTATGTGATGAGTTCAATAAAAGAAAAAATAATTGCAAATTTCGATTCATTTTCAAAGAACGAAAAAAGAATCGCTACTTTTATAATCGATAATTATAGTACTATATCACACTACAATGGAAATCAGATAGCAGAAAACGCAGAAACTAGTAAGGCTACTCTAGTAAGATTTAGCCAGAAGATAGGATATAAAGGTTTTATAGAATTAAAGAGAGATATAAACGATGAACAATTATCGACTATTAAACACAATCCTTATGAGACGTTTTTACCTACGCCTTGTACGGATTCTATCTTTTCAAATCTTATCAATGATATAAAAAATTTTGAAAAGATATTACCTCCAAATAAAATCAAAAAAATTGTTAAGTATATAGCAAACGCTTCTACAGTCTATTTAATAGGTTTTGGTTCGGACTCTATAGCTTTAAAGTATCTATATAATTATCTTCCTATATGCGGTATAAAATGCATTTATTCTGATGAACAGGGAGTTAGTTTGAGAGAAAGATTACTTTCACTTAACAAGCACGATTTGGTTATAATGTCAAACTTCTCTGATATGGAGGACGACGACTACATGGTTGCACGTTATGCAAAAAAGGTAGGAGCAAAGTTTGTTTCTATGACTAATTCAGATATAGTAGGTACTTCTCTAAATGCCGATGTATACGTTATAACTAAGGAATCTGCAGAAACATTCTACAATTCACCAATTCTGTCTATTCTTTTATGTAATATTATACTATCTGAATTGAGACATACATACACTGAAAGAATAGAATCTGAGTTAAAAAAGTACAATGATGCTATAGAATTTATGAAAAATAGTTATTAAAATAGAAGTAAGTATTAAATTGTAGTAAAAATTATCAATTAGAAAGGAATAGTTTAAAAATGAGCGATTTTAAAAATAAGATTTGTTTACTAGCAGATGAATACCAAAGCAGTTTTGAATCGATGTCAACATATTTATTCGACAATCCTGAGCTTGGAGGAGAGGAATTTTTATCAGCAAAGTGTATTGTTGATATGCTAAAAAAACATAATTTTGTTGTAAATGAACCTTATAAAACTCTTCCAACAGCAGTTGTCGCATCTTATATAAACGATCCGTCTTATGAAAATTACGCATTCATCGCCGAATACGATGCACTTCCAGGTTATGGTGACGATAAATGTACAAATGCACATGCATGTGGACATAACTGGATAGCAGCTACAATGACCGGATGTGCTGTTGTGCTTTCTAAAATATCAAAAGAACTTGGTATAAATGTACTTTTGATAGGTACACCTGCAGAGGAAACTTTTGGTGCTAAATACGATATGATAAACTTAGGATCTTTTGACAGTGTAGATTATGCATTTCAGGCTCATTTAGATGCACATAGCAACATGTATGTGCATAATTTAGCTATGAATTCGATTGAGTTTGAATTTAGAGGTCTTGCATCACACGCTTCTCAAGCTCCAGACAAGGGGGTAAACGCACTTGATGCAGTTATTTCAATGTTTGTAAATATAGGACTTCTTAGACAGCAGCTACCTCCTACATCAAAAGTGCATGGTATAGTAAGCAATGGTGGTTCTGCTCCAAATATAATACCTGATTTGGCAGCATGTCAGTTTAGTATTAGAGAAAAAAACAAGGCATCACTTAAAGTGCTAAAAGATAAAATAGTGAACATTGCAAATGCGGCTGCTCTTAGCACAGGATGTACTTTAGAATATAAATTAATAGAAAATCCATTTGACGACAGCGTACACATAGATAGCATGATAAAGGCTACAGAGGATAATTTCAAATTATATGGTATGGATAATTTTTTAGATAAAGACAATACACTTCCTGCTGGCTCTTCAGATATAGGAAATGTAAGCTACATCTGCCCTACTATATACGCCGAAATAGCATTAGACTCACCAGAGCCAATGATGCTACATACTGAAAAAGCACTTGGACTTGTAAATTCTAAGTATGCTTACGACAAAATGAACTCTGTAATAAAAGCCTTCTGCTCAACTATTGTAGACATATCTCAAAACAAAGAACTTGCAGAAAAAATAAAATCAGAATTCAAAGAAAAGACAATCTAACAAAGTATAAAAAAAGACAAGAGTGTATAACTACTCTAAAGCGACAATACTGAAAACGCCCCATACCTATAAATGTGTTACATAATAGGATGGGGCGCTGAAGCCTGAAGCAAAGAGCAGTTATACTCTTGTCTTTACTTTTTTATATGTATATCCATACTTCCAGACCTAAATCCTTCTAGGTCTAGTGTTATATAATCGTATCCAAATTCTTTTAATTTCTCAACGACTTCTTCTTTCTTTTCTAAAAGCATTATCATTTCATTTTTATCTACTTCTATCCTAGCAATATCCTCATGAACTCTTATTCTTACATTATAAAAACCTAAGTCTCTAAGCCATTTTTCAGCTTCCTCAACCTTTTGAATACTTTCATAATCTAGTATTGTTCCATAAGGGAATCTAGTAGCCATACATGGTGTAGACGGTCTATTAGATACAGATACTCCAAGTTCTGCGGCAAGCTTTCTAACTTCTTCCTTTGTAAATCCAGAATCAGCTAGTGGGCTATTTATCCCAAGTTCTCTTATTGCTTTTATCCCTGGTCTATATACATGTAAATCATCTTCATTTGTACCTTCCACTACCTGTTTTACACCAAGTTCTTCTGCATATCTCTGTAATTTTTCAAAAATACTTTTTTTACAAAGATAGCATCTATTAACAGGATTATCCTCTATTCCAGCTTCTTTAAGCTCATCTATTGATATTATTTTATGCTCTACACCCATTTCGTCAGCTACTCTCCGTGAAATTTCTAAATCTTTCATCGGATGTATCTTTGTGTGTACTGTTACCGCATAGACTTTTTTACCTGTCTTTTTAGTTGACTTTGAGAATAATTTTAATAGAAGGCTGCTGTCTACACCTCCAGAAAATGCAAGTACAACATCTTCCTGAGATAACTTATCTACTTCTTCTAAAAGTTTTATCTTTTTTTCTTCATAACTCATCGTATTACTTGCACTCCTCGATTATTTGACGGTATACATCCTGCCAAGTTCTACCAGTTTCTTTGCATATTCTCGCTATGCTGTCGTGTTCTGGATATATTCTTTCACCTGATGGAAGTCCACAAATTTTTATCTGCACTTTTCCCATAGATGTTTCTCTCATTTCAGTTCTTCTTTCTAAAATTTTTCTATCCATGTACTGTATTCTTATACCTATACTTGTTGTATCTTCAAATATTATTCTCTGTAATTCGTCCATTTTGTCTTCTTTACAGATAACATTTAGCTGATACCCAGGTCTATTTTTCTTCATAAAAACAGGCATATAGTGTACATCTCTTGCACCTGCATCCATTAATTTCTGCATTACGTATCCAAGTGCTTCTCCTGTACAGTCATCTATATTAGTTTCCATTTTTACTATTTTATCTTTTTCTATTTCAGTTTCTTCCTCTTCTATTATCATAGATCTAAGAAGACTAGGTCTTTCGTAATTTCTCTTACCTGCACCTATACCAGTTTTAACTACTCTAAATCTTTCTGGTAGATTTTTATCAGTACGTATTGCAGCTGCGATTGCTGCACCTGTTGGAGTTACAAATTCTCCCTGTACACTAGTTATACTAAGAGTTAGATTTTCTGCATTTACTATATTTAAAACTGCTGGCACTGGAACTGGAAGCACACCATGCTGGCATCTAACTGTTCCAACCCCTTCGTATAATGCAGGGATTATAACTTCTTCTATACCTAAATTATCTATACATACAGCTGCTGCAACTATATCTACTATAGAGTCTACAGCTCCAACCTCATGGAAGTGAACTTCTGTTTTTGGTTTTCCATGTGCTTTAGCTTCTGCATCTGCAAGTATATCAAATATTTTATTCGCTATTTTTTTTGCATTTTCTGTTATTTCACTGCTATTTATTATATGCTGAATTTCGATAAGTCCAACATGTTCATGACTATGTCCGTGGCTGTGACCGTGATTGTGATCATGGTTATGTTCATGACAATGATTGTGATCGTGATTATGCTCATGGCTATGTTCATGATCGTGATGGTCATGGTCATGGCTGTGGTCATGATCGTGGTGGTCGTGGTCATGATTATGCTCATGGCTGTGGTCATGATCGTGATGGTCATGGTCGTGTTTATAATCATTAGAATGTAGATACTCCATATCATGGTCGTGGTTATCTACATCTAATACAACAGAAAAATCAAGTGCATCTAATCCTGATTTTACAACTCTGCTTGTCTTTATTTCAAATTTATCCTTGATTGATTCAAGGCTTTTTAAAGATTTTTCAAGTACTTCTAAATCAGCCCCTAAATCTAAAAGAGAGGCTACAAACATATCTCCACTAATTCCAGAATAGCATTCTAAGTATAATTTTTTCTTACTCATGATTATTTACTCCTAGTTTATTAATTTGTGATGCAATATATCCAGCTCCATACCCATTATCTATATTCACTGTTGCAATACCATTTGCACAAGAATTTATCATTGTAAGTAGTGCTGATATACCATTCATACTAGCTCCATATCCTATTGATGTAGGTACAGCTATAACAGGTTTATCAACTAAACCTCCTATAACACTAGCTAGTGCTCCCTCCATTCCAGCAACTGCTATTACACAGTTTGCATCCTGTATTGTTTCCATTCTTGATAGAAGTCTGTGTATTCCACTTACTCCTACATCGTATATTCTTTCTACCTTATTTCCAAAGAACTCAGCTGTCTGAGCTGCTTCTTCTGCAACCGGAATATCAGCTGTACCTGCTGTACATACTGCAATTTTTCCGACATGTTTTTTATTTTCATTTTCAATCTTTAAAATTTTTGAAAGAGGATCATACTGGACACAAGGAATTTTTGCCTGTACTAGCTCAGCCTGTTCTTTAGATGCTCTTGTTCCAAGAACTTCTCCTTCCATAGAATAAAGGTGTTCATATATGCTTAATAAATGTTCATTTGCTTTTCCACTGCAGAAAACAACTTCTGCACATCCTGAACGAACCTTTCTATGAGTATCTAATTTAGCATATCCTAATTCTTCAAATGGCTGCTTACGGAAAAATTTCTCTGCTTCTTCAACTGATATTTCTCCATTTTTTACCTTGCTTAACATTTCTCTTGTCTCCATTTAAGTACCTCCATTTTATTTCCTATAATAATTACTTGTGATTTATTTCTCTTAAATCAACTATTCTTGTGCACACTCTCTTAGCCAATTCCATATTATGTGTTACTATAATCATCCCATAATCTTTTTCTTCAGCTATACTTAGTAGCACATTCCATATCTGTGCCTGAGAAATAACATCTAACATAGTAGTAATCTCATCACATATAAGAAATTTTGTTTCTGGTGCTAAAACCCTTGTAATACAAAATCTCTGTAATTCTCCACCAGAAAGCTCATTTGGCCATCTTTTTAGCCATTCTTTTTCTATTCCAAAACGCTTTAGCATTTTGTCGTCTGGGTTCCAACATTCATTCAACACCTTATCCATTTTCCATCTTGGATTTACTGATAACTCTGGGTGCTGATGAATCATCTGAACGGGACAAAATCCCTTATCATCTATAGGCTTACCATCTATAAGTATTTTTCCTGATGTAGGTTTTTCATAACCTGCAATTATTTTAGAAAGCGTACTCTTTCCATAACCCGATGGCCCTATAATACCTACTCTCTCTCCTGATTCTACTTTTAAATTTATATCTTTTAAAATCCAAGGAGATTTTTCTGTATATCTAAAATTTATATTTTCTATACTAAGTTGCATTTACACACCTAACCTTTCCGCCTCTAAGCTCTCTCATAGGAATATTGCCTTCACATTTTTCTGATACATAAGGGCATCTACTTGCATATAAACATCCCTTAGGTAACTCACCTGCATAAGGTTGTAATCCTTCTATAGACTTAAATTCGTTTTGTGGTAATGCTGATATAAATTCCTTGCTGTATGGATGTCTAAGTGCATCCCTACCTTCAAGGAAGTCTTTTGTAGAAGCTATTTCAAATATTGTACCTGCATAAAATACTGCTATTCTATCTGCTACATGAAGTGCTAAATCGACATCATGTGTTATAAGAAGTACTCCTGCTCCCTTATCTGCAATTTCTCTGAAATGCTTTAACGTATCCATAGCCATATCTACACTAAGTCCTGGAGTTGGCTCATCTGCAACTATAAGTCTAGGCATTTCCATAACCGCTGACGATACAAGCACCCTTCTCGCCATACCACCAGAAAGCTGGAATGGATACATTTCTTCTACACTTTTATCTAATTTATATTTTTTAAAAAGCTCTTCTTGTCTTTCCTTAGTAGAATAAACACCTTGAGCCTGTTTTCCTACTTTCATAACTGGATCTAGATAATCAATAGACTGAGGAATGAAAACCATCTTTCTCCCCAACAACTCACTTCTTTTTTCATCTGTAAGCTCTTCACCTTCATAAAGGATTTTTCCCTCTACTGTTGCATTTTTAGGAAGCAATCCTAAGATAGCAT
>URRU01000050.1 GCA_900550335.1 uncultured Clostridium sp.
TTAGTTATATATAAATAGAGTCTAGTATTTACCTCACTTTATTTTATTATAGGAAAATGTTTTTGAAAAAGTTTTACTTTTTATTTTTAGTATTACTAAACTCTTGATTTTTCTGGAAATTTAAATTAAAATAAAGAATGAAAGGATGGGATTGCAATGCTGGTAGAGGAACTTAATTTAGAAACTAGAAGCAAAATCTACACAATTACTAAAAAGGTTTTAAGAAAGTATCAAAAGGGAATCATTTCTGGTAAGCTGACATCTGACAAGTTTGTTCATAATATTTTAGGAGATGTATCTATTCATGAGGTTCTTCCTGATGAGATTTTAGAGGAGAGCGATTTTATAGATTCATATCAAGATTATGTGGACAAGCTTATTTGTATTCAGAACGAAAATCTCATAAGAAGCAAAAATAGAAACTACAAAAAAGCTAATGAGAAACCAGATATGTCTAAAGTGATGAAGTTAAAACATCTTCTTAGTGATACTGGCTATGTTCTGTCTATTCCTTGTCAATATCTGACAATAAGTGATATTGATAATATATCAAAATATATTACGACAGGAGCAATAGACTTAGGTAATGAAAAGATTTACAACTACGTTTACAAAGAACACTAAAACAAAAAAGGAGTAAACAGCCTCTTTAAATTCAAAAGATTTACAGACTGTTTACTCCTTTTTTATTTTTAACTAAAAATAGCTCAGAATATGTTAGAATATATATTAATTGAAAAGTAATTTCTTTAAGAAAAACTTAAAGAAAGTATATATAGATTTTTAAATAGATTTTAGATATAGGAGGTGAAGTTGCCGTTTTGGCAAATTGATATGACTGAAGAGTATATGAAACGAATGAAAAATTTAGTTGAGATTTCTAAGTTAGTTACACAATCTCAAGATTTTTTCAAGATAAAGGATATTATCGTTAGCAAGATGCTAGATGTTGTACATCCAGCTAAGGCATGTGTAAATATTTTCTATAACGACGATTTTAACTACGCATATCTAGTCTGTTCAAGTACTTTAAAGTACATACCTACTGTTTTTGACGGTGTGGATAGACCTGAGGGAGCTAGAATAGATTTTGATTT
This sequence comes from uncultured Clostridium sp., assembly GCA_900550335.1. GTDB lineage: Bacteria > Bacillota > Clostridia > Peptostreptococcales > Peptostreptococcaceae > Peptacetobacter. The sequence goes on from URRU01000050.1 coordinate 1,098, forward strand.
GTATCCAGATTATATAAGAGAGGCTGTTGAGGAAAAGAAAATAGTTTATATAAAGGACATATTTTTAGATGAGTCAGCAGCAAAAGAGAGAAATCTTGCTGAAAATGAAGGTTATTGTGGAAGAGCAGTATTTCCATTTGTTATAGAGGGGAAGGTTGTTGGATTTATGACTACTTTTACAACAGAAGGGGAAATTATAAGCGATGAGGATATGAATTTTATCGCATCAGTTGCATCTCTTATGACACTTTCTATAGAGATAACTAGAAAAAATGAGTCTGTTCATAAATTAGTGAATAAGCTTAGACAGGGAATGACGTCTATAAATGAAGCTACTAGAAAGCTTTATGAAGACAAAAATATAGATACTTATTTAAAGGATTTAACTAAGCAAGCAGTTGAAATTACAGATAGTGAAGAGGCTATAATAATTTTAGATAAAAATGAAAAACATGGAAGAATAGTAAACTGCTACAACAAAAATGAGTGTAGAAGTAATTTATTCTTAATGTTGGATGAAATTTCTGAAAATTATAAAGACGGAGATTTTGCAAATGACGTCGATATGATTCTTGAAAATGGATCTAAAATAAATAGTTATATATATCATAGGCTTATGGATGAGGATAGTAATTTAGGCTATATAATATGTGCAAATGCAACTAAGTACACAAAAGACGATATAAATATACTATCAATACTTTCAAAGCAGATAACTGTAGGTACTCAGCTTTATGAATACAACCAGAATGAGGTTAGACATAGAGTGCTTCAAAATGAGCTTTCTGTCTTAAATAAGCAGCAGAGACTTATAATGAACGATGCAAATATGATTTGTAATGGAAATAGACATCTTTACTGCTATCATCAGCCAGCAAAGGTTGTAGGTGGGGATTTCTATGATGCGGTTAGAATAAGCGATGATAAGGTTATTTATATAGTTGCCGATGTTATGGGACATGGTATAGTATCCAACTACATGGTAGCACTTATAAAAGGTGCATTTAAGGTTCTTTGCAGACAGTTTGATAAGCCATCAGATATAATGAATAATCTTAATAAGATGCTTTTTGAAGAATTTGATAAAATGGAAGTCTTTTGTACAGGCATAGTTGCAAGTATAGATACTAAAGAAAATACGCTAACAGTATCAAATGCAGGACATTATAGCCCAGTCATTATACAAAATGATGGAACTGTTGCAAAATATGTAAACTGTAAAAAAGGAATTCCTATAGGGGTTATAGAGGAACGGGAATACAAGGATAATCAGATAAGTATGGAAAATTATCCTATGATATGTATGTTTACAGACGGAATTCTTGAAATTAAAAATAAGGATAAGGAAGAATTTGGTCAGGAAAGATTTGAAAAACTTCTTTGTGAAAATTATAAATACAGTCCTGAGTTTATTATAGAGAGAGCAAAAGAAGAATTTTACGCTTTTTCTGGAAAAAAAGAATACTCAGATGATATTATGATGGTTATGTTGAAGGATAACTATATTTAATATGTAGTATAATTTCATATAATATATAGATAAATAAATAAAATGGAGATTAGGAAATATGACAAAAGATATTTTGATAATAAATGCTAGTCCAAGAAAGGACAAAAATTGTTTTAATATATCTAGGGATATTTCGAAAATTTTAGAGAAAGAGGGCGTATCTTGCGCCCTTTTAGATATTTACGAAATGAACATAGATTATTGTAATGCTTGTGGATACTGCGAGCATAAAAAGGGATGTAGAATAAAAGATGATATGACTGAGCTTTACGATATGTTTGATAAGTCAAGAGGAACTGTTGTTGTAAGTCCAGTTTATTTTAATTCTGTACCAGCTAAAATGAAAACTGTTGTCGATAGAACACAGGCGGTGTATTCTAGCAAGTTTGTTCTTGGAGATTCTATGATTGATAGAAGCAGAAAAAGAGCTGGAATGTATGTAGCTGTTGGTGGTTCTAAAGAGTATGAGGATCAGTTTGATGGTGGAGATATTGTTATGGACTTCTTCTTTAAGAGTATAAACTCAAGAAGTGTTAAAAATATAAGAATTCCGGATAGCGACGAGGTTAGCTATGTTGAAAGTGAAGAACTTGTCGAAAATATAAAGAAAGCATCAGAGGAATATGCATCACATATAAAAGATATAATGAGTGAATAAAAGAATTAATATTACAATAAACGAAATAAATATGAGATAAAAGAATTATTGCAAAACAAATGAAGAAAATTATTATAAAGTAAGTGAATTATTATAAAGTAAATGAATTATTATATTAATGGGGTGATTCGATGAAGTTAATTGCTACAGGAAATAATTTATGCAGGATAATGGTGTCCGATGAATATACAGAGCTTGCAAATATTCTGTATGAGTTAGTTGAAAGAGATAAAAAATACGATAAAGTTGTTATAATAACCGATAAAAATGTAGAAGTTAATCTATACGATGATTTTGTAAAATTGATTTTTTCTATGACAAATGAAAAATATTTTTCGAAAATTTGTATAGAGCCTGGAGAAGAGTCAAAATGTTTAGACACATTTAATAAAATTATATCTGAATTTATAGAGATTGGTGTTACTAGAAAATCGCTTGTTATAGCATTTGGAGGCGGTGTAGTAGGGGATTTAGCTGGGTTTGTAGCAGCTACATATATGAGAGGAATAGACTATATACAAGTTCCTACTACTGTATTATCTCAGGTTGATTCAGCTATAGGTGGAAAGACAGGAATTGATGTTGGAGTCTATAAAAATATGATTGGAGCATTTAAGCAGCCTTTATTTACATATATAAACACAGAAACTTTAAAAACTCTTCCAAAAGATGAGTTAAAAAGTGGATTTGGAGAGGTTATAAAATATGCTGCTATAATGGACGACGATGGAGAATTTGAAAAATTTTTATATGAAAATGCAGATGAAGTAAAATGTCTGGATAATGAAAAAATTATAAATGCTATCGTAAAGTGTGCTGAATTTAAGGCAAGAGTTGTTAAAGCTGATGAGAAAGAAACTGGTTTAAGAAAGATTCTTAATTTTGGGCATACATTTGGACATGCAATAGAAATGGAATATGAACTAAAACATGGTGAAGCGGTTGCTATAGGAATGAAAATAGCATTTAAACTTGCTTTATCTAAAGGGTATATAAAGAAGGATTACTACGACAATTTTGTAGGCCTTATTGATAAATACGATTTTGAATTTGATTTTGAAACAGTAGTTGTAAAAAGGTTAGTAGAAGTTATTAAAAAAGACAAGAAAAATAGTTTTGGAGATATTTCGGTTATACTTCCAGATGCAAGTTCATGTGTTGGAATTTTCAAAATGACTTCTGATGAAATTGAAGAGCTACTGAAAAAAGAATTTAACTTTATGTAGAATAAAATTAAAATAGCGTGAAAATGTTATCACAACTTTATAAATAAAAAAGTTATACAAAATTGAAAAAAATACCTATTAAAATGAAAAAAATTTAAAAATTACTAAAGAACTAAATATTTGATTTTAACAATTATATTTTGTATAATGTATTTGAAGTAATTTGTGGTTTAATGAATACAATAATAAAAAAAGATAGGAGTGATAGGCAATGAAATTACCAATAGCTTTATCAAACAAACACATACACTTATCACAGGAACACATAGACGCTTTATTTGGTGAAGGTCATGAATTAGTTAAATTCAAAGATCTTTCTCAGCCAGGTCAGTATGCTTGTGAAGAAAAAGTAGACTTAGTTGGACCAAAAGGAAAATTAACAGTTAGAGTATTAGGACCAGCTAGACCTGAAACTCAGGTAGAAGTATCTTTAGCTGACTGTTTCCCTCTAGGAGTAAAAGCTCCAATAAGAGAATCAGGAGATATAGAAGGTACTCCAGGACTTAAACTTGTTGGACCAGCAGGAGAAGTTGAATTAGAAAAAGGTGTTATAGTTGCTTCAAGACACATACATATGAGCAACGAAGATGCTGCAAAATTCGGAGTGAAAGACAAAGATATAGTAAAAGTTAGAACAGAAGGACCAAGAGGTCTTATATTCGAAAACGTATTAGTTAGAGCTAAAGATAGCTTCAACTTAGAAATGCATGTTGACATGGAAGAAGGAAATGCAGCAGGCGTTAAAAATGGAGATTTAGTAGAATTAATAGCTGAATAATTACTACGAATTAGATTGGTATAAATCTTAATGTGATACACTTTAATTTAAATTTTTTTGAATTGAAGTGAACATTGTATATAGTAGTAAATATTCTGAAAAAAAATTGGCATTTTTAAAAAAAATGTAGTATGATATAAAGGAATAAGATTTATACGCTTTTTATACTCTAGATATTTATAGAAAATAAATGCTTAGAGCTTTATTAGTATAAATTAAAAATAGACTTGCCTTTAGATAGACAAGCGAATGAAACTATCAAGGAGGATATTTTAATCATGGCAAAATTTATGAAAACTGTTGATGGGAATACAGCCGCAGCTCATGTTGCTTATGCATTTACAGATGTAGCAGCTATATACCCAATAACACCATCTTCAACAATGGCAGAATTAGTTGATGAATGGGCTTCTCAGGGAAGAAAAAACATATTTGGACAGAAAGTTAATGTTGTAGAAATGCAGTCAGAAGCAGGTGCTGCTGGTGCATTCCACGGTTCTTTACAGGCTGGTGCATTAACATCTACATTTACAGCATCTCAGGGATTATTACTTATGATACCTAATATGTATAAAGTAGCAGGGGAATTACTTCCAGGTGTATTCCACGTTTCTGCAAGAGCTTTAGCATCTCAGGCATTATCAATATTCGGTGACCATCAGGACGTTATGGCAGCTAGACAGACTGGATGTTGCTTATTAGCTTCAGGTTCAGTTCAGGAAGTTGCAGATATAGCTCCAGTTGCTCACTTAGCAGCAATAGAAGGAAGTCTTCCATTCGTTCATTTCTTCGATGGATTCAGAACTTCTCACGAAATACAGAAAGTTGAATTAATGGAAAATGAAGAATACGCTTCATTATTAAACTTCGACGCTGTTCAGAGATTCAGAGACAAAGCTTTATCTCCTAACCACCCAGTTACAAGAGGTACTGCTCAGAACCCTGATATATACTTCCAGACAAGAGAAGTATCAAACACTTACTACAATGATATGGTTGGCATAGTTGAAAAATACATGCACAAAGTAAGTGAATTAACAGGAAGAAAACATGACTTATTCGATTACTACGGAGCAGAAGATGCTAAATATGTAGTAGTTGCTATGGGTTCAGTTACAGAAGCATTAGAAGAAACTATAGATAGATTAAACGCTGAAGGCGCAAAAGTTGGATGTGTTAAAGTTCACTTATACAGACCATTCTCTACAGAACATTTCTTAAAAGCAATGCCTTCTACAGTAGAAAGAATATGTGTATTAGACAGAACTAAAGAACCAGGTGCAACTGGTGACCCTCTATACTTAGATGTTAGAGATATATACTACGGAAAAGAAAATGCTCCTCTAATAGTAGGAGGAAGATACGGATTAGGATCTAAAGATACTACTCCAGCTCAGTTAAAAGCTGTTTACGACAACTTAGCTGCTGAATGTCCAAGAAATCAGTTCACAATAGGTATAGTTGATGATGTTACTAACACATCATTACCAGAAGCTGAAGACTTCAGAATAGCATCTAAAGGTACAGTAAGATGTAAATTCTGGGGACTTGGATCAGATGGTACTGTTGGTGCAAACAAACAGGCTATAAAAATAATCGGTGATAACACTGACAAATACGCTCAGGCTTACTTCGATTACGACTCTAAAAAATCTGGTGGTATAACTATGTCTCACTTAAGATTTGGTGATACTCCAATCAGATCAACTTACTTAATAGATGAAGCTGACTACATAGCATGTCACAACCAGTCTTATGTATATCAGTATGATTTATTAAAAGGACTTAAAAAAGGTGGTACATTCGTACTTAATACTATATGGGATCAGGAAGGTATAGAAGCTAACCTACCTGCATCAATGAAACAGTACATAGCTAAAAACGACATACAGTTCTACACAGTTAATGCTGTTGAATTAGGTAAAGAAATAGGATTAGGAAGCAGAATAAACATGATAATGCAGGCTGCTTTCTTCAAACTAGCTGAAATAATACCAGTAGACGAAGCTGTTGAACACTTAAAAGAATCAATAGTTAAAACTTACGGTAAAAAAGGTCAGAAAATATTAGACATGAACTTCAAAGCTGTTGACGCAGGTATAAACGCATTAGTTAAAGTAGAAGTTCCAGAATCTTGGAAAACTGCTGTTGATGCACCAAAAGAAGAAGCTTGCGAACCAGACTTCATCAAAAATATATTAAGACCTATGACTGCTCAGAAAGGTAATGACCTACCTGTAAGTGCATTCAAAGAATTACCAGACGGAACATTCCCATGTGGTACAGCTGCTTACGAAAAACGTGGTATAGCAGTAGACGTTCCAGAATGGAAATTAGACAATTGTATACAGTGTAACCAGTGTTCATTTGTATGTCCACACGCTTGTATAAGACCAGTACTTGTTACTGAAGAAGAATTAGCAAATGCTCCAGAAGCATTCAAAGCTAAAAAAGCTATAGGTAAAGGATTCGATGGATTACAGTATAGAATGCAGGTATCTACTCTTGACTGTACAGGATGTGGAAACTGTGCTGACATATGTCCAGCTCCTAACAAAGCATTAGAAATGATGCCTCTAGCTACTCAGGAAGAACAGATAGAAAACTGGAACTTCGCTATGGATACAACTAAAGTTGCTCCAAAAGGCGATTTAATGAACGTAAATACAGTTAAAGGTTCTCAGTTCAGACAGCCATTAATAGAGTTCTCAGGAGCTTGTGCTGGATGTGGAGAAACTCCATACATAAAAGTTATAACTCAGTTATTCGGAGATAGAATGCAGATAGCAAATGCTACAGGATGTTCTTCTATATGGGGAGGATCTGCACCATCAACTCCTTATACTTGCAACCATGAAGGTAAAGGTCCATCTTGGGCAAACTCATTATTCGAAGACAATGCTGAATACGGATTCGGTATGTTCATAGCTGTTAAACAGATGAGAGCTAAATTAGAAGAAGACATAAAAGTTTTAGCTTCTAAAGCTCATGATGAAAACTCTAAAGCAGTTCTTAACAACTGGTTAGAAACTAAAGAAGACGGTGTTGCTAATAAAGAAGCTTCTGCAAAAGTAGCTGAATTAGTAAACGGATTACATGAATCTTGCATGAATGATCCTGAAATAGCAGCAGCTGTTAAAGATATAAAAGAAAGAGAAGACTACCTAGCTAAGAGATCTCAGTGGATACTTGGTGGAGACGGTTGGGCTTACGACATCGGTTACGGTGGATTAGACCACGTTCTTGCTCAGGGTGAAGATGTTAACGTATTAGTATTCGATACAGAAGTTTACTCTAATACAGGTGGACAGGCTTCTAAAGCTACTCCAGTAGCAGCAATGGCTAAATTCGCAGCAGCTGGTAAGAGATCTAAGAAAAAAGACCTTGGTATGATGGCTATGTCTTACGGAAATGTTTACGTAGCTCAGGTTGCTATAGGTGCTGATAAGAACCAGTTCATGAAAGCTATAACTGAAGCAGAAGCTCATCATGGTCCATCTCTAATCATATGCTACGCTCCATGTATAAACCATGGTTTAAGAGAAGGTATGGGAAGAAGTATAGCTAACGAAAAACAGGCAGTTGACTGTGGATACTGGCATTTATACAGATTCAACCCAGAATTAAAAGCTGAAGGTAAGAATCCATTCTCATTAGACTCTAAAGAACCAACAGAAAGCTTCAGAGACTTCTTAATGAAACAGACAAGATACGCAGCAATAGCTAAACAGTTCCCAGAACAGGCTGAAGAACTATTCACTATGGCTGAAGAAAATGCAAAAGAAAGATACGAATCATACAAAAGATTAGTATAATTTTTATAAAAATATGGGTTGTTGCAATATTGCAACAGCCCATTTTTTGTTGTAAATTATTTGAGTGGGGTAATTTATTTTGAGTGAATGCTTTTTGTTTGTGTGATATAATATATTAAGTATTAATATAGTAAGAAAGAGAAGGTATTTTTTATGAAACTTAATCATATATTAGAAGGAATAGAGGTTCTTTCAGTTGTTGGAAACAAAGATGTAGAAGTTTTAAATGTTGAGTACGATTCAAGAAAGGTTGAGAAAGGTACTTTATTTATTTGTATAAAAGGATTTGTGTCAGATGGGCATAGATACATAGACTCAGCTTATGAAAAGGGAGCTAGGGTATTTTTAATTCAGGATGATGTAGATTTTAAAGAAGATTGTACTTATGTAAAGGTTGAAGATACTAGAAAAACTATGGCAAAGGTTGCAGCTAATTTCTGTGAGCATCCAGCAGATAAGTTTGATGTTATAGGTGTTACTGGAACAAATGGAAAGACTAGTATTACTACATTTATTAATGAAATACTTAGAAACTGCAATAAAAAAGTTGGTCTTATAGGGACTATAAAGATATTTGACGGGGACAATGAAGTTCCATCAAATTCAACTACTCCAGAGAGTGTTGATTTACAGAAGATATTCAAAAGAATGGTGGATAATGGATGCGATTGTTGTGCTATGGAGGTTTCATCTCATTCATTAGAGCTTAGCAGAGTGGATGATACAAACTTCAAGATAGGTATATTCACAAACTTAACTCCAGACCATTTAGATTTCCACAAGACTCTAGAAAACTACAGAAAAGCTAAGGAAAAATTATTCCACAAGACTACTCAGGCAAATATAATCAATGTAGATGATGAGGGTGGAAGAAAGATATACGAAAGTATAAAAGAATTAGATACTCCATGCTACACATACGGAATAGAACATGAAGCGGACTTCACTGCTAGAAATATTAAATCTGATGCTTCAGGAGTTGCATATACTTTAGTTACTCCAAACCACACAGAAGATATATTCATACCAGTTCCAGGTAAATTCACAGTTTATAACACATTAGCTGTAATTGCAGCATGCGAAATGCTTGGAATAGACAAAGAAGATTACTTAAATTCTTTAAGAAATACAGGTGGGGTTGCAGGTAGATTTGAAACTGTACCAAATGATAAGGGAATAAGTGTAATAGTAGACTACGCACATACTCCAGATGCACTTGAAAATGTGTTAAATACTGCTAGAGAATTTGTTGAAGGAGAGTTAATAGCTGTATTTGGATGCGGTGGAGATAGAGACTCTGAAAAAAGACCTCTTATGGGAGGAATAGGCCAGAGATTATCTGACAGATGTATAATAACTAACGACAACCCAAGAACAGAAGATCCTGAGCTTATAATAAAAGATATACTAGCAGGATTAGATGAAAGCAATGAAAACTACAAAGTAGTTATGGATAGAAAAGAAGCTATAAAAGAAGCTATAGAATCTGCTAAAAAAGGCGATGTTATCTTAATAGCAGGAAAAGGTCATGAAAACTATCAGATACTAGGAACAGTAAAACACCACTTTGATGATAAAGAAGTTGCAAGAGAAGTTTTAGACTCATTAAAATAGTGTTGTAATTTCAAGATAAAGAAAAAGAATAAAATTAATAAAAAAATGAAATTAATGAAAAA
>URRU01000051.1 GCA_900550335.1 uncultured Clostridium sp.
AATAATTATTAAAAATTAATCTATAAAATCAAAAGGAGAGTACAAAGATGGCAAAAAAAGATAAACAGTTCGTTGAAGAAATTACACCTATGGAGGTAGACTTTGCTCAGTGGTATACAGATGTTGTTACTAAAACTGACTTAGTTGATTACGCTCCAGTAAAAGGATTTATGGTTATAAAACCTTATGGATACGCATTATGGGAAAAAATACAGGGATTCTTCGATGCTAAAATAAAAGCAACAGGACACAAAAACTGCTACTTCCCACTATTAATACCAGAAAGTCTATTAACTAAAGAAGCAGAACACGTTGAAGGTTTCGCTCCAGAAGTTGCTTGGGTAACTCAGGGTGGAAACAAAACTTTAGAAGAAAGACTATGCGTTAGACCAACTTCTGAAACAATAATATGTACAATGTACGCTAAATGGTTAAAATCATACAGAGAATTACCATACCTATACAACCAGTGGTGTTCAGTTGTAAGATGGGAAAAAACTACTAGACCATTCTTAAGAACTTCTGAATTCTTATGGCAGGAAGGTCATACTCTACATGAAACATACGAAGAAGCAGAAAAAGAAACATTAGATATACTTCAGATGTACAAAGAATTATGTGAAGAATTATTAGCTATGCCAGTTATAGATGGACAGAAATCTGAAAGTGAAAAATTCGCTGGTGGAGAAAGAACTTACACAATAGAAGCTATGATGCACGACGGTAAAGCATTACAGTCAGGAACAAGTCATTTCTTAGGACAGCACTTCACTAAAGCATTTGATATAACATTTGCAGATAGAGAAGGTGGATTATCTCATCCATACCACACTTCTTGGGGTATATCAACTAGATTAATAGGTGGACTTATAATGACTCACTCTGATAACAGAGGTCTTGTACTTCCTCCAAGAATAGCTCCAACTCAGGTTATGATAGTTCCAATAGCTGCTAACAAAGGTGGAGTAATGGAAAAAGTTGATGAATTATACGCTGCATTAAAAGAAAAAGGTGCTAGAGTAGAAGTTGATGATAGACCAAACTACTCAACTGGATACAAACTAAACGACTGTGAAATGAAAGGTATACCAGTAAGAATAGAAATAGGGCCAAAAGATATAGAAAACAACCAGGCTATGGTATTTAGAAGAGATACATTAGAAAAAGAAGCTATATCATTAGACAACTTAGTTGAACATGTAACTGGATTATTCGATACTATACACAATGATATGTTAGAAAAAGCTAGACAGCACAGAGAAAATAGAACTTCTGTAGCTAAAGATATGACTGAATTCAAAACAGCTCTAGAAGAAAATCCAGGATTCATAAAAGCTATGTGGTGTGGATGCCCAGAATGTGAAGCTAAAATAAAAGAAGAAACAGCTGCTACAATAAGATGTATACCATTCGTACAGGAAGACCTTGGAACAAACAAATGTGTATACTGTGGAAAAGAAGCTAAAGAAATGGTTATAATAGCTAAAGCATACTAAGAATAGAAATTAAATAAAAGCCTGAAAAGTCTGCCGGATTCTTTGATGGCAGGCTTTTTATGTGTGTATAAAATATTATTGAGGTGATGCAAATGAGATTTTCAAAAATGTTTATACCTACAAAAAGAGAAATACCTACAGATGTAGAAATAGAAAGCCACAAACTTATGATAAGATCTGGAATGATAAAAAAATCTGCTTCTGGAATATACAACCGGTTACCTCTAGGATTAAAGGTTGAGAGAAAAATAGAAAGTATAATAAAAGAAGAAGTAGAAAATGCAGATTTTCGGGAAATGCTTTGTTCTGCGCTTATTCCGTCAGAATTATGGCAGGAATCAGGAAGATGGGCTAGAAGAGGAGCAGAAATGTTTAGACTAGAGGACAGAACAGGTAGAGAGTTTTGTCTAGGGCCTACACATGAAGAAGTATTTACAGATATAGTTAGACAGGAAATCAGTTCATATAAGCAGTTACCCGTAAAACTATATCAGATTCAGAGTAAATATAGAGATGAAAGAAAACCTAGATTTGGGACAATGAGAACCAAATCATTTACAATGTTTGATGCATACAGCTTTGACAAAGACGAAGAAAGCTTAAACAAATCTTATGAAGAAATGATAGCATCATTCAAAAGAATATTTGATAGATGTGGTGTTAAATATAGCTTAGTTGAGGCAGAATCAGGAATAGAAGGTGCTCCATCATCAATAGAATTCATGGTCAAATCTGAAATAGGTGAAGATGAGTTAGCTATATGTTCTGATTGTACTTATGCAGCAAATAGAGAAAGTGCAGAATGTATGCCAAGAGAATTTGAAGCTGAGGAATTAGGTACACTTGAAGAAGTGCACACTCCAGATGCTAGAACAATAAAAGATTTAGAAGAATTCTTTGGCGCTGAAGGAAATAAATTTGCAAAGACAATAATATACTACGCCGATGGAAAAACTGTAACAGTTGTTGTAAGAGGCGATAGAGAAGTAAACGAAAATAAAGTAAAAAGAGCGATTGGTGAAGTGGAAGAATTTGGACTTGCTACAGATGAAATGGTAAAGGATGTAACAGGATCTGAGGTCGGATTTGCTGGGCCAATAGGAATAAACTCTGACATACTACTTATAGATGAAGAAATAGCAAATGGTAAAAACCTAATAACAGGTGCGAACAAAACTGGATACCACTTTAAAAATGCAAACTTTGGAAGAGATTTTGAAGGAACTGTTGGAGATTTTAGAACTGTTAGAGAAGGGGATAAATGCCCTAAATGTGGTGCTCCTTTAAAAATAAGAAGGGGAATCGAAATAGGACATATATTCAAAGCAGGTCAGAAATTCTCTGAAAATATGAACGCGATGTACAGAAGTGAAGAGGAAACTGATGAATATATTCATCTTGGATGCTATGAAATAGGTACAGAAAGACTAACTGCTACAATAATAGAGCAGAACTTTGATGCAGACGGAATAGTTTGGCCACTTAGTGTAGCTCCATTTGAAGTAGAGATAATTCCTGTAAACTTAAAAAATGAGGATGTTGTAAATACTGCTGAAAGAATTTATAAAGAACTTAAACTCATGGGAGTAGATGTACTAATAGACGATAGAGATGCTAGACCAGGAACTAAGTTTAAAGACTCTGATTTAATAGGAATTCCTGTGAGAATAACTGTAGGAAGAGATTTAAAAGAAGGTTTAGTTGAAATGAAGTTTAGAAATAGCGAAGAAAGAGAACTAATATCTGCAGTAGATGCAGCAGAAATAGTAAGAGATAGATTATTATAAGAAAAGAGGGAGAAACTCAACTAACACTTGCGCCTATACAGGCGGCTGGCGTGTTAGTCGAGTTATCTCCCTCTTTTTATGTATAAATCTATACTTTGAGGAGTTTTCTTAAATGTATGTAGATTGAATATAAAACACTTTTGGCTAATATTTTATTCAAGAACTTTTTTAGATTTAATATACAAATATATTGCCATTAGTACTACTAAAACAAGATATATATTTATTATAATTTTTCCTATGAATATATAAGCTATTGAAGCAACTATTCCAAGAATGAGCCAAAACATACAAAGAGTATTATTATTTTTTTCTGAAAATACATTTCTACGAATTATTCCAGATATTATAGAATATGTGATTATTAATAATACGTATATATCTACTATTTTAAATGCTATTTTATCTATATTTTTTACATTAAATTTATCTAAAAGAAATATAAATACAGGTATTAATATAGCAAGAATTAGTATATAGTAAAGCAATTTTTTGTAATCTTTTTTATTGAAATCTAGCATTGTCTACAACTCCCTAATCATATTTATTATATTTATTTTAAAAACGTTTTTAAGTTGTTTTAATAATACTATTTTTCTATTTTTGCTGCAATATAAAATTAACATTTGTAATTATATTGTCATTAATTTAACTAATTCTTTTTTTCCTATTTTTATAACTTTAGAATATTTATATCTCTTAATAATAAAGAATTTCATATAAAAAGAAAATAAAAATTGATAGAATAAATTGGCTGTTACAAATAAATGTAGCAGCTTTTTTATTTGGGTGGGAGCTAAGAAGAGGGATTGTGAACTTTTAGAGATGTCATTGCTTTTGCGTCTAGAAAAGAAACTTCTCCTATTTAAAAAAATTACGCAAAATGCGATGCCTCTAAAAGTTTACAACACTCTCTAGCTACGATTTATGTTATAATAAACTGTATAATAATGAGATTTTAGGCAATTTTGCCGAATTAGTTTAATTTTAGGAGGAATTTTATGAGTAACGTAAGAGTAAGATTTGCACCAAGTCCAACAGGATTTGTACATATAGGTAGTTTAAGAACAGCTCTTTACAACTATTTATTCGCAAAACACGCAGGTGGAGAATATATACTAAGAGTAGAAGATACTGATAGAACTAGACTTGTTGATGGTGCTATAGAAAATATGCTTAATGCAATGAAATGGGCAGGAGTAAACCACACAGAAGGTGTTATGTTAGATGAAAATGGAAATGTAACACAGAAAGGTGAATACGGTCCATATATACAGTCTGAAAGATTAGACATATACCAGAAATACATAAAAGAACTTTTAGATTCTGGAAAAGCATATTACTGCTTCTGTACAAAAGAAAGATTAGATGCAGTTAGAGAACAGCAGAAAGAAGCTGGAGAAACTCCAAGATACGATGGACACTGTAGAGATTTAACTCCAGAAGAAGTACAGGCTAAAATAGATGCTGGTGAACCATACGTTATAAGACTTAGATTACCAGAAGACCACAAAATAACATTCACTGACTTAGTAAGAGGTGATATGGAATTCAACACAAATGATTTAGATGATCAGGTACTTATAAAAACTGATGGATTCCCAACATATCATTTTGCAGTTGTTGTAGACGACCATTTAATGAAAATAACTCATATAATAAGAGGGGAAGAATGGGTTTCTTCAACTCCAAAACACGTATACCTATACGAAGCTTTTGGATGGGAAAAACCAGTATTTGTACACCTTCCAAACATATTAAATACAGAAAAGAAAAAATTAAGTAAAAGACAGGGTGACGTAGCTGTTGAAGACTTCAAGAAAAAAGGATACCTTCCAGAAGGTCTTGTAAACTACGTAGCTCTAGTTGGTTGGTCACCAGAAGACAATCAGGAAATATTCTCTATGGAAGAATTAGAAAAAGCCTTCTCTATAGAAAGAGTATCTAAGAGTGGAGGAGTATTCGATACTGAAAAATTAAATTGGGTTAACCACCACTACATGAAAGAAGCAGATGATGCTGTTTTAGCTGAGTTATGTATGCCATACTTAGTAGAAGCTGGATACATAGCAGAAGATGAAAAAGAAGCTAAAATGGATTTAGTTAAAGAAATAGTAAGTGCAGTTAAAGAAAAATTACACTATGCAAAAGAAATAACTGACCACGTTTCTATATTCTTTGGAGATAAATTTGAAATAGAAACTGAAGAAGGTATGGAATTCTTAAAATTAGAACATATACCAACACTATTCGATGCTTTAAGAGAAAAAATAGAAGCTGCAGAAAACTTTGATGCAGATAGCAACTTCGCTATACTAAAATCAATACAGAAAGAATACAAAATAAAAGGTAAAAACCTATACATGGGATCAAGAATAATGTTAACAGGACAGATGCATGGTCCAGACATCCCAAAAGTTATGGAAGTATTAGGTAAAGAAAACTGCCTAAGAAGACTTGACTATGTAAAAGCTAACGTACTAGACAAATTAAACTAGTATTAAAATAGAGATTAGTTACAATATAAGAAAAGTCTTGATATATTAAAGAATGTTTGGGTATATACTTAGACATAACAAAAAGCCAAAGAGGTGATAAGGATGAAAGTATACAATACATTAACAAATAAAAAAGAAGAATTTGTGCCATTAGAAGAAGGAAAAGTGAAAATGTATGTGTGCGGGCCTACAGTGTACAACTATATACATATAGGTAATGCAAGACCATTCATAATGTTTGATACTTTAAGAAGATACTTAGAATACAAAGGTTATGATGTAACTTATGTACAGAACTTTACAGATGTAGACGATAAAATAATAAAAAGAAGCCACGAAGAAGGAATATCTCCAGAAGAAGTAGCTGAAAAATATATAAAAGAATACTTTGTTGACTGCGATGGACTAGGAATAAAAAGAGCTACAGTTCATCCACAGGTTACACAGAATATTCCACAGATAATAGAATTTATCCAGGAACTAGAAGAAAAAGGATACGCTTATGCAGTAAACGGAGATGTATACTTTGACACTAGAAAATTTGAAGGATATGGAAAATTATCTGGACAGAATATAGACGACCTAGAAGCTGGAGCGAGAATAGAAGTAAATGAACAGAAAAGACATCCAATGGACTTCGTTTTATGGAAAGCTAAAAAAGAAGGCGAACCAGGATGGGATAGTCCATGGGGCGAAGGTAGACCAGGTTGGCATATAGAATGTTCTGTTATGTCTAAGAGATATCTTGGAGAAACTATAGATATACACGCAGGTGGACAGGACTTAACATTCCCTCACCACGAAAACGAAATAGCTCAGAGTGAAGCTAGAAGTGGTAAACCATTTGCTAAATACTGGATGCACAATGGTTATATAAATGTAAACAATGAAAAAATGAGTAAATCAAAAGGAAACTTCTTCACTGTAAGAGATATATCTAAAAAATACGATCTTGAAATAGTTAGATTCTTCCTATTATCAGCTCACTACAAAAGCCCAGTAAACTTCAGCGACGACTTGTTAGCACAGGCTGGAGCAGGACTTGAAAGACTTTACAATACTAAAGAAAAATTAGTATTTACATTATCTCACTTAGAAGGTGAAATGACTGATGCAGAAAAAGCATTAGTTGAAGAACTTGACGGATTTAGAAAGAAATTTGTTGAGGTTATGGATGATGACTTAAATACTGCAGATGCTATAACTGCTATATTTGAATTATCTAAATTTATAAACTTAAATGTAGACGAAAATTC
Source organism: uncultured Clostridium sp. (assembly GCA_900550335.1). GTDB lineage: Bacteria > Bacillota > Clostridia > Peptostreptococcales > Peptostreptococcaceae > Peptacetobacter. The sequence goes on from URRU01000051.1 coordinate 7,038, forward strand.
TTCTAAAGAATTTGCAGAAAAATGCTTAGCTGAATTTAACGAACTTACAGGAGTTTTAAATATAGTAAATAAAGAAAAAGACAACTCTGTAGATGCAGAAGTAGAAGCTTTAATACAGCAGAGAACTGATGCTAAAAAGAATAAAGATTTCGCAAAAGCAGATGCTATAAGACAGCAGCTTCTTGATATGGGAATCGTTCTTGAAGATACTAGACAGGGTGTTAAATGGAAAAGAGTATAGAAAATGGAAAAAAGTGAATTAATAACTATGTCTCCATTGGTACTTGCTTATCTTGGGGACACTGTGTATGAATCTTATATAAGAGAATATTTAATTAAAAAAAATTGCAATAACAAGGTGAACACTCTTCATAAGCAGGCGATAAAATATGTAAATGCAAATGCTCAGTCTAAGGTTATTCACACTATAGAGAATGATTTAACTGAGGAAGAGATGAGAATCTTTAAGAGAGGAAGAAACCAGAAGTCTAACACAGCTCCAAAGAATATGGATATAGTGGACTACAAACACGCAACTGGTTTTGAAGCTCTGATTGGTTATCTTTATCTTGATAAGCAGATAGATAGACTTGAAGAGATTGTTAGAAGAGGAATTACGATAATAGAAGAAGATATGTAAATTTTAAAGGTGCTACTAACTAAACATTTTATGTTTATGGTAGCACCTTTTTTATTTGAAAATATACATTTTTTTGGAAGATGTCTTTTATTATTGATTTCTATTTTTATAAAAAACTGCGACAGAATATTATTTTAATGATATAATATAGATTGGACTATTATATTTTAGGGGTGATAAAATGAAAGTTAAATTACTTGCACATACACCTGAACCAGAGAAAGTTGTATCAATGGCTGCAAAGCTTTGTTACTCTAAAGTTGGTGTTGAAGGAATAGAAGAAAATCTTACAGATGAAAAGATAGAAAATTTTTTAAAAATGTTAACTGATATAGGACACGAGTCTCCACTTGAGCATGTGTCATTTACTTTTGGAGTAGAGGGGATATCTAGAGCGTGTTCTCACCAGATTGTTCGCCATAGAATAGCTAGTTATTCTCAGCAATCTCAGAGATATGTAAAACTAGATCAGTTTGAATATATAATTCCACCAGAAATAGAAAAATCTGAGGAAGCTAAAAAGATATTTGTAGAAGCTATGGAAAGAGATCAGAAAGACTACGATAGAATAGTAGATATCTTATCTGAAAAACATAAAAAAGAATTTATGGAAGAAGGAAAATCAGAAAAAGAAGCAACTAGATTAGCTGAAAAAAAGGCTATAGAAGATGCTAGATATGTTTTCCCAAATGCTTGTGAAACAAAAATAGTAATGACTATGAATGTTAGAAGTCTTTACAATTTCTTTGACCACAGATGCTGTGAAAGAGCTCAGTGGGAAATAAGGGAAATGGCTACACAGATGCTTAAAGAAGTGAAAAAAGTAGCTCCTATAATGTTTAGAAGTTGTGGACCAAAATGTGTGAAAGGGCCTTGTCCAGAAGGAAAGATGACTTGTGGTAAGGTTGTTGAGATAAGAGAAAAATTTAAGAATTTATAGGAAGGAAAATATTATGGCTATAATAGAAGGAAGAAATCCCGTAATAGAAGCGATAAAAAACGATAGACATATAGAAAAATTGCTTATATCTAATTCTTCAAAAGAAGGTTCTATAAAGAAGATAATAGCTATGGCAAAGGAAAAGAAGATAGTTATTCAGTATGTTGATAGACATAAGCTAGATGAGATGAGTACTAGCCACGCCCATCAGGGTGTTATAGCTACTATAAGTGATTATATCTATAAAGATATAGAAGAAGTAGTAAGAGAAGTTAAGGAAAAGGGAGAAGATCCATTTATCATTATATTAGATGAGATAACAGATCCTCACAATTTAGGTTCTATAATAAGAACAGCAGATGCAGTAGGTGCTCATGCTGTTGTAATTCCTAAGAGAAGATCAGTAGATATAACTCCTGTAGTTGCAAAGGCATCTGCTGGGGCAGTAGAGTATGTTCCTGTGTGTAAGGTAACTAATATTGTAAATACTATAAAGATGCTAAAAGAAGAAGGTCTATGGATTGCAGCTGCAGACATGGATGGAGGAGTGTTCTATAAACAGGATTTAACAGGTCCTTTAGGATTAGTAGTAGGAAGTGAAGGATTTGGTATATCAAGACTTGTTAAACAGAACTGTGATTTTGTAGTTAGTATGCCTATGGTAGGTAATGTAACGTCTTTAAATGCATCGGTAGCAGGTGGAATACTGCTTTATGAGGTATTTAGACAGAGAACTTCGGGTAAATAATGGCTGCAAAGTTTAAAAAGAAGAAAAAGAAAAAAATTCTTATAGTTGATGGATACAATATAATTAACGCATGGGATGATTTGAATGAATTATCTAAGATAAACCTTGAAAGCTCTAGAGAGAAGTTAGTAGATTATATGATAGAGTTTTCTAAGTATATGGGATACAAAACAACTATAGTATTTGATGCTTATAATGTAAAGAATTCTGCTGGATATGAAGAAAAGAGATCAGATTCTGTTGAGATAGTATTTACTAAGGAGCATCAGACAGCGGATAGTTATATAGAAAAATATATTGCAGAGCTACCTAATAAGGAGTTTATCGACTTAAAAGTTGCTACAAGTGACTACGCTGAGCAGCAGATTGTACTAGGTAAAGGAGCTGCAAGAATTTCTGCTAGGGAACTTCAGTTAGATGTTATGAAGTCTAAGGAGAAGATAGGAGAAAAAAACAGCAGTCATAAGAAAACTATACAGAGAAATACTATAGGTGATAGGTTGAGCCATGAAAACAGAGAGGTTTGGGACAAATTAGAAAGAATGAGAATTAATAAAAAGTAAATAATATATGCCTTTGAATATAAAATATTTATTGGGGGAGATTGGATGGAGCTAGTGGAAGAAAAAAATGTAGAACAGAATGAAAATCAGCAACAAAAGGAAGAATATGAAATAGTTAAAAGAGCAGCTAACGGGGATAGAATGGCTCTTGAGTACATAATGGCAAAATACAAAAATTTTGTAAGGGTTAAAGCGAAGTCTTATTTCCTAATAGGAGCAGATAGAGAAGATATAATACAAGAGGGTATGATCGGACTTTATAAGGCTATTAGAGATTTTGATGAAACCAAAGCTCATTCGTTTAGATCTTTTGCTGAAGTTTGTATAACTAGACAGATAATAACCGCTATAAAGACTGCTACCAGACAAAAGCATATTCCGCTAAATACTTATGTATCATTGAGCAAACCAATATACGATGAAGAGTCAGAAAGAACACTTCTTGATATAATAACAGCTAGTATGGTCACTAACCCAGAAGAGCTTATTATAAGTAAGGAAGAGTTAAAAAATATAGAAGATAAGATAAATAAACTGCTTAGTGAATTAGAGCAGGAGGTTCTTGGATTGTACTTAAACGGCAAATCATATCAAGAAATCGCCGATATAATAGGTAAGGAACCAAAATCTATTGACAATGCATTGCAGAGAGTGAAGAGAAAATTAGAGAAACATCTTGAAAATGTAAATGATTAATAGTAAAATACATAACATAGACATATTGCAACTGCAATAAGGTAAATAAAAAATAATATTATTAAGGGAGGAATTTAGACAATGGCTAAAGCTAAATTTGAAAGAAGTAAACCTCATGTTAATATAGGTACTATA
>URRU01000052.1 GCA_900550335.1 uncultured Clostridium sp.
ATAAAAATCATCCTTGGAAGGATTTAGAAATAAGCAATCTTGGACTTCCTAGAGATTTATTGATTGCTATGATTGTAAGGAATCATTCGCCAATAGTTCCTAAGGGAGATACTGTTCTTGAGGTTGGAGATTTGCTTGTTTTTGCAGCAAGGTCTTTTGAGGATAGAAAGCATCTTTCACTTAGAGAAGTTGTTATCGATAAGAAGAGTAAGTGGGTAAATACGCCGCTTCATCAGATAACTACAGAAAATCCTTATCTTATTATTTTGATAAAGAGAAATTTAGAGAATATAATTCCTACTGGGGATACAAAACTACTGCCGGGTGATATACTGATTATGGCTGCAGCAGAAGAATAAAGGTAAATAAAAAGGACAAGATTATAACTGCTCTGTGCTCCAGAGCTTCAGCGCCCCATCCATTTAAGTAACACATTTATAGGTATGGGGCGCTTCCAGTATTGTCGCTTACAGAGCAGTTATTTCTCTTGTCCTAAGTTTATTTACCTGCTTATACGGAATTAAACATAAAAAAGCTACTAGATAGTAATATTCTAGCAGCTTTTTATATGTTTATGTTTTTATCCTAATAAGTCGTTTATTACTGCAGATGCCATTATTAGTCCTGCTACAGATGGTACAAATGATACGCTTCCTGCAGTCATTTTGTTTCCGTTCATTATTTTTTCTTTTGGCTCTATTGCTTTTTCAGTTGAGTATACGACTTTTAGTTTTTTTATTCCTCTGTTTTTTAGCTCTCTTCTCATTACTCTAGCTAGAGGACACATGCTAGTTTTGTATATGTCCGTAAGTTCTATTTTTGTAGGATCTAGTTTGTTACCCATTCCCATAGAGCTTATTATTTTGATTCCTTTTTTAGTGCAAGTTTCTATAAGGTGTATTTTAGAAGTTATCATGTCTATTGCATCTATTACATAATCAAACTCACCACTGCTTAACAGTTCTTCCCCATTTTCTGGAGTGTACTTTTCAGCGATTGCAGTTATGTTTACATTTGGATTTATGTCTTTTATTCTCTCTTTAAATACATCTACTTTCATCTTTCCAACTGTAGAATGAAGAGCTATTATCTGTCTGTTTATGTTTGTAATATCGACATCATCAAAATCTACTATTGTGATATTTCCTACTCCAGCTCTTGCTATTGCTTCGGCTGCAAAACCGCCGACTCCTCCTACTCCAAATATTATTACACTAGCATTGTTTAATTTTTCTATCCCCTCATCTCCTACAACAAGAGATGTTCTTTTTTCCCAATCCATCATTTTTTTAATTCCTCCAAGTGAATATTTTTTCTTAATTTATAATCTACTTTTTCCAAATATTTATATTAATATTTTTAATCTAATTCAATTTATATCTTTTTATAACTTTCTCAAATTTATTTTCTAATCTATTTTAGAATATACCATAATCACAGTTCCCTCTTCAACAAAATAATTTTTTAGAGTTAAATCTATTTTAGGATTATTTTCTAAGAATAGTTTTCTTCCATTTCCAAGTATTGTAGGAATTATTCCAATGATATACTCATCTATAACATTTCTTTTTACAAAGCTATCTATCAAAATTCCCCCACCAAATAGGAATATTTTCTTTCCTTTATTTTTCAGTTCAAATATTGTATCCACTATATTATCATTTATAAAATGGTAGTTTTCATAATTCTCAATTGATTTTGATGTTGCTATATAAACTTCCTGTTCTTTAAAGTCTTTATGAAATTCTTGTTTATAGCAATTGCTTCCCATAACCACAACATCTATATCTTTTAAAAATTCTTCATAGCTCCATTTATTTTCTGTATCTAATGTACTATTTCCATCTCCATGTATCCAATCGAATCCACCTTCATCATCTGCTATGTATCCATCTAAACTAATCGCTAAATTTAGTATTATTTTTCCATTCATTTTTGAATTCTCCAATCTATTTATTATCCCATTTTTTATTTTCTTTTATTATATATTTATATATTTTTAATTGTAGGTATAAAAAAAGGAACCTTCATTTAGGTTCCATAATATACTGTATTGGCGGGAGTGCGTGGGAATTGAACCCACCTAAGAGGCTCCTAACCCCTCATACTAGTTTTGAAGACTAGAGGGCACACCAGCACCCATCCACCCCCGTGGTTTTTTCAACAGTAATAATATAACACATAGAATATACTTTTGCAAGTGTTATTCAAAAAATAAATAAAAAAATCGAAAAAAACTATATTAAACTCATCTGCTCATCTTCTTTTAAATTATTTATCTGCCAGTTGATTTCAGTTTTACCAATGCTTTTTAATATTTCATTAGCTTTTTTAAAATGATTACACCCGAAAAATCCTCTATTTGCAGAAAGTGGACTTGGATGAGTCCCCTCTAATATGTAATGTTTGTCTGTATTTATTAGTTTAACTTTCTTTTTAGCATTATTTCCCCAAAGAATAAACACAACTGGATCTTCTCTATCATTTAAAATCTCTATTATTCTATCTGTAAATTTTTCCCAGCCTTTTTTGCTATGAGAGTTCGCTTCGTGTGCTCTAACAGTTAGAGATGTGTTTAAAAGAAGAACTCCCTGGTCTGCCCAATCCATAAGGTACCCATTATCTGGAATGAAGCATCCATACTCTGCATTTAATTCCTTGTACATATTTTTTAATGATGGCGGAGTTTTAATTCCCGGAAGAACTGAAAATGCAAGCCCATGTGCCTGACCGTCATTGTGATATGGATCCTGCCCTAAAAGAAGAATCTTTGTATCTTTGAATGATGTATGGTTTAAGGCTGTGAATATATCCTCTCTTTTAGGGAATACCTCGTGTTCCTTGTATTCTTCCTTTAAAAACTCATTTAATTTTTCAAAATATGGCTTATCAAATTCATCACTTAAAAGCTCTTTCCAATCCGTATTTATCAAACCTTCCCACGATTTTTTAGTGAAGTTTTCTTCATTATATGACATAAATTTTCCTCCTGTTTATCTTTTTACCATTACTTATCTTCTATCCGTATAGATATTAAAAACAATCTACTGAACTACAGCATCTATGCTATCATCAGTATTGCCGTCTACTATTTTTATGTTCAACTTATTAGGTATGCAAACTATACTCTGGCTCGGCTTTGTGATAAATCCTGTTTTGACACACACCTTATCTGGACAATTAGCCTCAGTCACCTCAACACCTCTATCATGCACCTTAACCTTATTTATATGCTCTCCGTCCTTTATTGTAAATTCATCTTCCTCATCTAGTGGAATCTCTTTATAAAGCTCATTATCTTTATAAACTTCTACAAATGCAGCCTTCTCATTTGCATCCTTAAACTTTGTATACCCAAAAAGTGCTACAACTGCTATTAATACAACTGCTATTAAAATAAAATCTTTCTTTTTCATCTAACTTCCCCCAAAATTTTCTACAAATTATTCTTTTATAAATAATTCTTCTATTTTCTTTATACGATAAATTTGCTGCCAATTATGATATAATTAATCATATCATACTTTGATATTAACTACTATAAATGACTATAAATTTAAATAAGGAGAATTAAAAATGAGAAAATCAGCTCCACAAATTGTTGTGCTAATAATATTATTGGTAGCAGGATATTTTATCTTTAAACCCAATATGGACGAAAATTACTCACAGACAAACTATTATCTAGGAACTGTGAACACCGTTACAGTGTACGGAAAGAAACAAAATAAAGCCTCTGAAATTCTTAAAGGATGCGACGATGTTGTAAAGAATGTCGACAACCTTATGAGTACAGAAATTCCTGGAAGCGATGTTTCTAAAATAAATAAAAATGCTGGAATAAAGCCTGTTAAAGTATCAGAAGAAACTTATGAAGTTGTTAAAGAGGCTATACACTACTCAAAACTTTCTGATGGTAATTTTGATGTAACAATAGGGCCTGTAAGTGATCTTTGGTCTATAGGAAAAGAGGATGCCAGAGTCCCTGAAAAATCTGAAATAGATACACTCCTACCTTTGATAGACTACAAAAATGTAGAAGTTAAGGAAATTAAGTTAGAATCTGACCAAGATGGTGACGGTAAAAATGAAACTTTTGATAAAGAGTTTACTGTTTTCTTAAAGAAAAAAGGTATGAAAATAGATTTGGGTGCAATAGCTAAAGGATTTGCAGCAGACCAAGTTGCACTATATTTAAAGGCTAGTGATGTTGAAAAAGCTATAATAAACTTAGGTGGAAATATCAAAACTATTGGCGATTTTAATATAGGACTAAAAAATCCTATTGAAAATGCAAATGATTCATTTGCAAGTATTAAGGTAAGTAATAAATCTGTCGTAACTTCTGGTGTTTATGAAAGATTTGTTGAAAAGGACGGCAAGAAGTATCATCATATACTAAATCCGGCAGATGGTTATCCATTCGATAATAATCTTCTTAGTGTTAGTATTATCTCTGACAAATCTATAAACTGCGATGCCCTTTCTACATCTGCATTTGCTCTTGGACTTGAGGATGGAAAGAAACTTATCGAGGGTATAGACAACGTTGAGGCTGTTTTTGTAACTAAGGATAAGAAGGTTTATTTGACTAAGGGATTCAAGGATGAGTTTAAGATTTTAAATCATCAGTTTGAGGTTGTGAAGTAAGGAGAAGAGAATTTTTTATTATTTTGGAATGAATTATTTTAGTTGGTTTGTTTTTTTAGATTTTAGAAGGATTTTTTTATTTTTTCCTTTACGTTTTGGCTTTTATCGGCTATAATTTGGTTATATTATATTTTATCGGTTTGCCAATTTGGCTTACATGACTTTAATTAAATAATATCATCGCACATACAGAAAAAGCTGCCACAATGGCAGCTTTTTTATTATTTATTTAGTTGTTGTTTCTGTTTTTTCTGGTTGTGTTGGTTTTTCTGGTTCTACTGGTTTTGGAAGCGGTCCTTGTTTTCCATTTATTGTACATTTATCATTTCCTAGTATTATATCACCATCTATTGTACAAGCATTATCATATGTTACAGTTGCTCCTAATCCTTCTCCATCATTTCCCCACATATATATTGCTGGATATGAATCATTTCTATTAACATCTTTAATTGTTACATTCTTTAATTCTACATTTGATGGGTATTGATATCCTCCACCTCTATTTCCAACTATCAAACCTCCACAAGGAACTTCATTACCAGTTTTCCAATTTTCATTCATGTAGTTATTTTTGTCTTTATATTTATCATCAATTATATTAGTAATAGTAGTATTTGATATAATTGCTGTACCCCCTCTAACTATAATACCTTGATAATCGCTATTAACAGTACTATTGTTCATATATAACTTACATGGTATATTTATAAGAATAGCATCACCACCTACATTACTAGTCATGTTAATTGTAGAACCTTCTATATTGAAAACAGGACTATAGTTAATTGGTAATCCAGCATTTGTTCCTATACAGTAAACATATGCACTTATAGTTGAACCAATTATATTAACAGTTGCATTTTCACCAACTGCATATACACCTGTAGTTTCTGATGTATACACAACATCTTCCAAATTAAATGTTCCTTCTTTACCTACTGATATACATGAATTTGTTGGTGATATTGAATTTAAGTTAAGTTTTCCATTTTTAATAGTTAGTGTCTGATTAGCTCCCACAGATTCTATTGGCGCTTTTGTATCCTTATCAAATTTTATTTTTTTTGAATCTAGAGTATAATTATTTAAGTTGATAGTTGTTTCTCCAGAAGGCGATAACTTCATTACTTTAGATAAAGTTATATCATTAGCTAATACTATAGTTTCACCTTTTTCAGCATTTTCTATAGCTTTAGCTAGCGTTTCTTCATCTGTAACATATGTTCCACTTATTACTGTTCCACCTCCTGATGAAGAACCACCAGAGCTACTTCCGCCTGGTTTATTTCCATCAACTTCTGGCTTAACTGTTCCAGTTATCGGATTTGATATTGTTCCGTAGTTTTCTATTTCTGTTCCACTAGCATTATTTTCAACATTAGTTATTTTACCATCATTTTCTAACTTAACATTTGAAGAACTTGATTCTATTTCTACTTTGCTTATTTTACCAGCTGAAGTATTTTTTATTGTTGTATTTTTAGCATTCTCTACAACTAAAGTACCTATTGTACCGCTATTTTGGATATCAGCATTTGGAGTCTTAACTGTTACTTCCCCTTTTAATTCTCCTCTAACATTTATCTGCACAGCATTATTTGTATATAAAGTTATATCTTTAGATATATTTCCTTCTATTTCTATAACGTCATTAGCATTTGCCTTCTTTAACGCTTCCTGAAGTTCTTCTTCATTCTTAACTTTTATTACTACTTCTTTTTCTATTTCTTTTAACTCAGCAAAAGCTTTTTCATTTCCTTTTCCACCAACTTGAGTTATTGTATCTATTCTCTTAGTATTTATTATATTTTTCTGAGTCTCACTTAATTTTTTAGAAGCTATTAATACCGGAGCTCCGTTTTTAGCTGCTAATGCACCAACTGCTAGTGCATCTATTAACTGTCCTGAATCTCCCATTCCATCTTTTGCTAGGTATAAATTATCTAAATTTCTATCAGCATAGAATTTTTCTATAACTTTTGCATTAGTATTATTTCTGTTAGATCCTTCTATTCTCTGTTTTCCAGGTAAGCTAGATACTAATTTTTCTGGTAATACAGTTTTTCCACCTATTATAAATGATGCTTTTATTGACTCACCTTTTATAAATTTTTCAGCTACTGATAGTCCTTTTTTAGGATTTGCAAGTATTATTGGCATATTTCTTTCAGCTGCCGCAGCTGCAACAGATACTGCATCTGCAAGTCCAGTTGTACCATTTACTACCGCTATTTCAGAAATATCTTTTATTCCATCAAGTCTCTTCGCTATTGCTAAAGCTGTTTCTTCTCTTGTTGCACCCTTTATTCTATCAACTTTAACTTTTAGAGCTTTTAAAGCATTTTCGATTTTAGCTGGAAGAACTGCATCTCCACCTATCATTATTACATTCTTTGCACCTAATCTTTTTATTTCATCAGCTGTTGCTTTATTTAATCCATCTTTACCTGTTAAAAGTATTGGTGCATTTTTAACATGTGCAAGAGGAGTTGCTGTTAAAGCATCTGGTATTGCTGAGCTGTTTACAAGTATTACTGTTTCTGCACTTGACCAACCGTCTTTGCTTATTTTTATAGCTGTTTCTATTCTATTTTTTCCTATTAAAGTTGCAACATCTGTTGTTGCTGCATTTACTACTACAGTTGAACTAGCAAGCATAGTTGCTGCCATTATTATAGATATTTTCTTATTCGCCTTCATTGGGCATCACTTCCTTTTTGAGTTTATAAAAAAGCGCATAGTAATCCGTAGACTATTATGCGCTAAAATTCGAATTTGTATATTTTGCATAGAAAGGAGAATGTATCTTTTGTTGTTTTGAATTTGTTTTGTAAACTTGCAACATAGTTATCAACTCCTCATTTAGTAATATTTCTATTAAAATTATATCATATTTTTTTAGTTTTTTGAATTTTGTAAATAAAAAAGCTGTCGCAAGATGTATATTATATATCTATACGACAGCATATTTTGTAGAAGAATATTTTTGTTTAGAGTTTAGTATTTAATTAGTTATTAACTGTTATTGTTTTATCCGCATTTACAGTAAATGTATAGTCTATAGTTCCTAATGATTTACCTTCATTTCCTTGCTGTACTAATTCAACTGTAACAGTGTAAGTTCCCTGCTCTAAATCTGATTTTGGTTTTAACTTCATTGTTATTTTTCTTGATTCATTTATACCAAATCCAATTGTTTTAGTTCCTACATTTATATTTTGTATTACACCATAAAATACATACTTTTTATCATTATTAGGTAAGTTTGTATGGTACTGATTATAATTTATATCTTTAACTCCCCAATCAGCTCGTTCTCTATTAGAACCCTCCATATCATTCACTTTTCCTGAGTCTGTCTGTAAAGTCATTCCACAGTTATTTTCAATAGGATGCTTAATATCATTTACTGTATTAAATACGTCCACAAATTTTTTACTTAAATTGTCTTTTTCAACCTTGAATCTTAAATATGCTCCATCATCATAATACTTATAATTACCTGATTCAACAGCATTTAAGCTACCAATATCCAAGTTAGATTTCCACTGGAAAGATGTAGATAATGTTCCATTTGTATTTTCTAATTCTTTATTCTTTTCTAATACTCCCAATTTAACACTTTCATTTGGTGTTGTATTATGAGTATATCCATCTGCAAAAGTCCCCCCTTCTACAGTAAGTGCTTTTTTAAATACTTCTTTTTCTACATCTGCAGAATACTCTTCTTTAGAATTTTTATAATCTCCATGTTTAGTAAATACACTTCCTAAAGCTCCTTTAAATTCTCCACTCTTTATAGTTAAATTCTTAGGAACACCTTTAAAGTACTGCATACGTATTGCATATCCTTTTTCACTTTCTAATTTAGAATTTTCTAGAGTTATATCCATTCCTCTATCAGTGTAGTTTCCTTCTATTACTAATGCTTCTCCGGCTTCATTAACACCACTTGAATTAGGCCCTAATCCATCTATATATTCATCACTACTTAATCCAGTTCCTACTAATGTAGAATTTTTTATTGTTCCTACTCCACCTTTTATACCTACAGCAGAACCACCTACTATAGTTGAAGATGTTATATCTATTTTTTTACTTCCAGCTGGGAAGTATACACCAATAGCAGCACCACTTATATTACATCTATCTATATCAAATGATATATCCTGGCAAGTTCCGTTTGCATATACTCCAAAAAGATTTGCATAATCACAAGAACCCGGATTTTTTGAATCTGTAAATTCAAATCCACCCATTTCTATATTTACACCCGTCATATTAACAGTAACATTTTTAGTTATTTTAGTAGTATTATTTGGTTGTTTTAAACCCGAAACAAATACAGCAACATGCTGACCATCTGCAGTTTTATCTGGTACACTTATTTTACCATTTTTTATATTAAGTACTACATTATCTGTTGTTATAACTATTCCATCATCATTAGCACTCTGTGTTAAAGTATATCCATTTAAATCTAATGTCATACTTCTTGGTATATTTATTTTTCCTTTTATTTCTATAGGATTATTTAATTTAATAGTTGTTTTTTCTGTTTTATTTAATGCAGCTCTTAATTCTTTTTCATTAGTTACTCTTTCTACTTCTGGCCCATCTACTACTATTGAACCACCACCACTTGGTTTGTTAGTTTCTGGTTTAGTTGTTGAGTTGTTTGCAACATTTCCGTTTGGAGCAGTTATTTCTACTTTACCTGTAACTGTTCCTTCTACTTTTATATCTACATTTTTATCTGTATTTATTATTATATCTTCTGTTATTGTTGCATTTGGTTTTAATACTATTTTATCGTTAGCATTTGCTTTTGATAAAGCTTCTTTTAATTCTTCTACTGTTTCTACTTCGTAAACATCTTCTTTTTCTATTTCTTTTAAGTGGTTAAATGCACCTTCGTTACCTTTTCCACCAACCTGAACTATGTTGCTTACTTCTTTAGTATTTATAACATTTACCTGTTTTGCGTTAAGGTTTTTAGAAGCTATTAATACTGGAGAAGCATTTTTAGCTGCAAGTACACCAACTGCTAATGCATCTATTAACTGAGAATCTCCACCTCTACCATCTTTAGCTACATAAACATTCTTTAATTCTTTTCCTTTATAGAATGTTTCTATAACTTTAGCATTAGTATCATTTCTGTTTGATCCTTCTAATCTTTTTTTACCTGGTAGGCTTGATACCATTTTGTTTGGTAATACAGTTGTTCCACCTATTAAGTATGATGCTTTTATAGCTTCATCTTTTATGAATTTTTCAGAAGCTGATAATCCTTTTTTAGGATTTGCAAGTAATATTGGCATATGTCTTTCTGCTGCAGCTGCTGCTACTGAAACCGCATCTGCTAAACCTTTTGTTCCATTTACTACTGCTATTTCTGATACATCGCTTATAGTATCTAATCTTTTAGCTATTGCTAAAGCAGTTTCTTCTCTTGTATCACCTTTTATTCTATCTGGTTTTAAACCTAATTCTTTTAATTCTTTTTCTATTGAAGCTGGAAGAACAGTATTTCCACCTATTAGCATCACATTTTTAGCTTCTAATCTTTTTATTTCTGCTTTTACCTGAGCACTTAATCCATTTTTAGAAGTTAATAGTATTGGAGCATTTTTTGCAAATGCAAGTGGTGTCGCAGTTAATGCATCTGCTATTGCACCATCATTTACTAATATTACTGTTTCTGCTGAATTCCATCCATCTTTAGATATTTTTACAGCTGTTTCTATTCTATTTTTCCCTATTAATGCTTCGTTAGTTGTTTCTGCCATTACAGGTACTACGCTTCCTGCAACCATAGTTGCAGCCATTACTGTAGCTAAATGTTTGTTTGCTTTCATTTACCTTTTCCCTCCAAAATTTATATTTATTATATACATATTTTTATATTCAATAAATTAAACATAAAAAAAGCACAGATTTATCCTCTTGTTTAATCCTAAGATTTTAGATAATTCTGTGCTTTCAAATCGAATTTATTAAATTTTCCATCAAAAAGAATACAGTTATGCTGTCTGTCTGTCTGTCTGTCTGTCTATTTTCCCAAACTTTGAACATATC
>URRU01000053.1 GCA_900550335.1 uncultured Clostridium sp.
TATTTAAGTGATAAGTTTTTATTTTGATTTTAATATTACAATAACGGAGGTTGTATTGTATTAACTAGACCTGTCAAAAAATTGATAAAGTATATGTTGAAAGATGTGTTTAGAAATAACGACAAATTAAGAATCCTTTTTATATTTGTCTGTTAATATAAATTATTCTTTAATAAATTTATTTAATTTTAGGAGGTTCACTTATGTTAGAAAAAGGTTTTAGCAAACCAACTGAGAGAATTGAAAAATTAAGACAGGTTATAATCGATGCAGTTCCTCAGGTTGAATCAGAAAGAGCTTGTTTAGTAACAGAATCTTACAAAGAAACTGAAGGTCTTCCAACAGTTATAAGAAGAGCAAAAGCAGTTGAAAAAATATTCAACGAATTACCAGTAACAATAAGAGATAACGAATTAATAGTTGGGTCAATAACAATAAACCCAAGATCTACTGAAATATGTCCAGAATTCTCTTATGACTGGGTTGAAAAAGAATTCAAAACAATGCACAACAGAATGGCTGACCCATTTGAAATATCTGAAAAAGTTCAGGGTGAATTACACGAAGCATTCAAATATTGGGATGGAAAAACTACGAGTTCATTAGCAGATTCTTACATGTCTCCTGAAACAAAAGATTGTATAGCAAATGGAGTATTTACAGTAGGTAACTACTTCTACGGTGGAGTTGGTCACGTTAATGTTGACTACGGCAAAATACTTAAAAAAGGATTCAGAGGAGTATTAGAAGAAACTATAGCTGCTATGAACCAGTTAGATCCAGACGATCCAGAAACAATAAAAAGACGTCAGTTCTACAATGCAGTTATAATATCTTACAATGCAGCAATAAAATTTGCTCATAGATATGCTGATAAAGCAAGAGAATTAGCAGCAGTAGAATCTAATCCAGTTAGAAAAGCTGAATTAGTTCAGATAGCTGAAAACTGTGATAGAGTTCCAGAATATGGTGCAAGAAACTTCTATGAAGCTTGTCAGTCATTCTGGTTCATACAGATAATGGTACAGATTGAATCAAACGGTCACTCAATATCTCCAGGTAGATTTGACCAGTATATGTACCCATACTTAAAAAATGACAACATAAGCAGAGAATTCGCTCAGGAATTAATAGACTGTATATGGGTTAAATTAAACGATATAAACAAAACTAGAGATGAAGTTTCAGCACAGGCATTTGCAGGATACGCAGTATTCCAGAACCTTTGTGTTGGTGGACAGGACGAAGAAGGAAAAGATGCAACAAATGAAGTTTCTTATATGTGTATGGAAGCAGTTGCACATGTTAAATTACCAGCTCCTTCATTCTCAGTTCGTGTACATCAGAACTCTCCACTAGAATTCTTATACAGAGCTTGTGAAGTTTCAAGATTAGGATACGGTGTTCCAGCATTCTACAATGACGAAGTTATAATACTTGCACTAGTAGCAAGAGGAGTAGCTTTAAAAGATGCTAGAGATTACTGCATAATAGGTTGTGTTGAACCACAGGCTGGACACAGAACAGAAGGATGGCATGATGCTGCATTCTTCAACATAGCAAAAGTTCTTGAAATAACTTTAAACAATGGTAGATGCAATGGAAAACAGCTTGGACCAGTAACTGGTGAATTAGAAGAATTAGATAGCATAGAAAAAATATTCGCTGCATATCAGAAACAGATGGAATACTTTGTAAGACGTCTAGCTGAAGCAGACAATGCTGTTGACTACGCTCACATGGAAAGAGCACCACTTCCATTCATGTCAGCAATGGTTGATGATTGTATAAAAGTTGGTAAAACTGCTCAGGAAGGTGGAGCTATATACAACTTCACAGGACCTCAGGCATTTGGTGTAGCTGACTCAGGTGACTCTTTATACGCTATACAGAAACATGTATTTGAAGATAAGAAAATAACATTAAAAGAATTAAAAGAAGCTTTAGAATCTAACTTCGGTGCATCTGATTGCATAACTCCAGGATGCAAAGAACCTTCAATAGAAGGAGCTAGCTTATCAGAAGCTGAAATATATGAAGCAGTTAAGAAAATATTAGCTAGCACAGGTTCAATAGATATGGCTACTTTAGAAAATAAATTAACTGAAAAAATAAGCACTTCAGCTTGCAAAACTGGAACTTGCTGTGGAGAATCAACAGGTAGATTCACTACAATAAGAAAAATACTTCAGAATACAGACAGCTTCGGTAATGATATAGAAGAAGTTGATGAATTTGCAAGAAGATGTGGAAAAATCTACTGCAACGAAGTAGATAAATACACTAACCCAAGAGGTGGACAGTTCCAGGCTGGTATATACCCAGTTTCAGCAAACGTATTATTTGGTAAAGACGTTCTTGCATTACCAGATGGTAGATTAGCTCATGAACCTCTAGCAGATGGTGTTTCTCCAAGACAGGGTGTTGATACTCATGGACCAACTGCTGCATCAAACTCAGTTGCTAAACTTGACCATGCTCAGGCATCAAATGGTACACTTTACAACCAGAAATTCACTCCAGCAGCTGTTGCAGGTGAACAGGGACTTAAAAACTTCGTATCAATAGTTAAGAGTTTCTTTGACCACAAAGGAAGCCATGTTCAGTTCAACGTTGTAGATAAAGAAACATTAATAGAAGCTCAGGAACATCCTGAAGATCATCAGGACTTAATAGTTAGGGTTGCAGGATACAGTGCTCATTTCGTTACTCTAGCTAAAGAAGTTCAGGACGATATAATAAACAGAACAGAACATAATATGTAATAAAAATTTTATTAAAGATAGAAATAGATTTTAGAAAATATAAATTGAAATAATTAAAGGGAGTTAGATTATATGGAATCTGTTAATTACAGTGCCAAAGGTGTGGTATTCGATATACAGAGATACTCAATTCACGATGGACCTGGTATCAGAACAATCGTCTTCCTAAAAGGTTGTCCGCTGAGATGTAAGTGGTGTTCAAACCCTGAATCTCAGTCGTACAAACCGGATCTATTATATAGAAAAGGCCTTTGCATTGAATGTGGACGGTGTATATCAGCATGCAAGGCAAAGGCTATAGATCCTAAAAATAAATATTGGGTAGATAGAACAAAATGTACACTATGTGGTGAATGTGCTCTTGTTTGCCCTTCTGGAGCATTATCTATGAAGGGTAAGGAGATGACAGTAGAGGAAGTAATCAAGGAAGTTAAAAAAGATGATATCCAATACTACAGATCTAATGGAGGTGTTACATTATCAGGTGGTGAAGCACTTACTCAACCTGCATTTGCAAAAGAAATCTTCAAAGCTTGTAAAGCAAAAGGATGGCATACAGCCATAGAAACGGAAGGATTTGTAAATGAAGATGTGATAAGAGATGTGGTTCCATATATAGATTTAGTTCTACTTGATATAAAGAGTATAAGCTCAGAGCCTCATAAAAAGTTTACCGGTGTAGATAACGAAAAAATTATGAAAGCAGCTAAGCTTATACAGGAAATTACCCATACGATTATAAGAGTACCAGTTATACCTGGGTTCAATGCAAATGAAGAGGAAATCACAAAGATTGCCCAATTTGCAGGCTCACTTCCAAATGTAAGAGAGTTACATCTTCTAGGATATCACAACTATGGAGAAGGTAAGTACGAATTATTAGGAAGAGAATACGAACTTAAAGGTGTTCCAAAAGTAAAAGATGAAGAACTTGAAAAATATAAAAAAATTGTAGAAAGCTACGGTTTAGAATGTAAAATCGGTGGATAACGGGAGGCAAACATGGATAAAGAATTATTAGAAAAAGTAATGGGCCAGGTTTCTGAAGAATTAGGATTAAACGCTAATACTTGCGAAGAAAAATGTGAACCTAAAAAACATTGTTGCGCAGAAAGCGTTACTGAATTCGTAGGAGTATCTGAAGGAGATACAATAGGTCTTGTTATAGCAAGTGTTGACCCACTTCTTACAGAAGCTATGGGACTTGGAAAATTTAGATCAATAGGTATAATAGGCGGAAGAACTGGCGCTGGACCACAGATAATGGCAGTTGATGATGCTGTTAAAGCAACAAATACTGAAGTAATATCTGTTGAATTACCTAGAGATACAAAAGGTGGAGCAGGACATGGCTCACTTATATACATAGGAGCTGAAGATGTTTCTGATGCTAGAAGAGCAGTAGAAATAGCTTTAGAATCTCTTCCAAAATACTTTGGAGATGTTTACGGAAATGAAGCTGGACACTTAGAATTCCAGTATACAGCAAGAGCAAGCTACTGTTTAGAAAAAGCTTTTGGAACTCCTCTTGGAAAATCATTCGGTATGGTTTGTGCAGGGCCAGCAGCTATAGGAACAGTACTTGCAGATACAGCAGTTAAAGCAGCTAACGTAGATGTTGTTGCATACAGCTCTCCAGCAAAAGGAACAAGTTTCTCAAACGAAGTTATATTAACATTCACAGGAGACTCTGGAGCAGTTAGACAGGCAGTTCAGGCTGCAAGAGAAGTTGGTATAAAATTATTAGGAGCTTTAGGAGCACATCCTGAATCAAGCACAGTACCATATATATAAGAATTAAGAGAAAAGAGAATAAGATTTAAATATAAAGAAAAAAGATAAATTTATGGAGGTAAATTATGAACTCAGATGCATTAGGAATGGTTGAAACTAAAGGACTAGTAGGAGCAATAGAAGCAGCAGATGCTATGGTAAAAGCTGCTAACGTTAACCTAGTAGGATACGAAAAAATAGGATCAGGATTAGTAACAGTAATGGTAAGAGGAGATGTTGGTGCAGTTAAAGCAGCAGTAGACGCTGGTGCAGCTTCTGCAAGAGCTATAGGTGAAGTAGTATCTACTCACGTAATACCAAGACCTCACACTGATACAGAAAGAATAATACCACACTTCGAATAATAAAAAATTTGAAGAAAATCAAATAATCTAAAAGTAAGAAGATCATCTCCGCCCTGTGCGGAGATGGATTTTCTTATAATTGGAGGATAAAATGTCAGTAAGTGAAAAAGATTTTAACGCGATATTAAGAAAGATAATCAGACAAGTACTTATCGAACAGGAAAAAATATCTTCAGAACAACAGCTTTTATCGCTAAAAGAAGAGAAAAAAATTTATATAGCAGTAAATGAAGAATGGGATAATAGATATTATCTTTTTTTTGAAGAATTAAAAAAACTTAATAAAAATGTGAAAATACTTATCCTTGGAGATAAAGTTGATGAATTTAGAACGAAAGCTCAAGAATTAAAATTAGGCTATGATATTTTAACAGTTAAAGAGTTTAAAGTAGAGTCTGATAATGAAATGGTAGTATTTCCAGTGATTTCAAGAAATGACATAATAGATATAGCATCTTGTACTGATAAAACAGCGACAACAAAGGTTGTAAGACGCTGTTTTGAAGAAGGTGCTAAAATTTATTTTATGAAGTTTGGAATAGAAAAGTTGACAGGAAAAGAGCCTGAAAAATATAAACAGAGAATACTAGCATACTATAGAGAAATTCTTGAATTTAATATAGAAATGATAGACGACATAAGGGCGGTGATGTAATTGGGTAAATCTCTAGGAACTATTGAAGTTGTAGGATTATCATCAGCTATTGTTGTCGCTGATGCTATGGCAAAAACAGCTAATATAGAAATAAATGACCTTGAAATAACAAAAGGATTTGGATATGTTACTGTAAAAATATTTGGAGATGTTGGAGCAGTAAAAGCAGCTATATCAGCAGGAAAAAGCTTAGCCTTACAGTCAGGTGCTTATGTTGCATCTAATGTAATAGCTAGACCTAATATGGATTTAGAAAAAAGAATTCTTTCTTTTAGAGAAGAAGAAAAAAAGGAAGAACCTAAAAAAGAAGAAGCTAAGGCTAAAGCAACAAACGTAAAAAAAGTAGAAGTAAAACAAGAGGCTCCTATTAAAGAAGAGGTAAAGCCAGAGCCTAAAAAAGAAGAAATCAAAGAAGAGCTTAAGGTTGAAGTAAAAGTAGAAAATGAACAGATAAAAGAAGAAGTAAAAGAAACAAAGTCTCAATCAAGTTCAAATAGAAGAAGAAAAACAACAACAAACAAAGTGACAAACGAAAATAACAATAGTAATAAATAAGTAATAAAACAGGAGGTTTCTGATGTATATAGCAAAGGTAGTAGGAAATGTAGTTGCAACTAAAAAAAATGATACTCTAATGGGCTCAAAGCTTATGATAGTTCAGCCTGTAAATTCAGCACTAAAAAAAGAAGGGCCTGAAGAGGTTGCCGCAGATTTTGTTGGAGCTGGTATAGGAGAGTATGTATTAGTAGGGTCAGGATCTTCTGTCAGAGTAGAAGAAGAAAGAAAAAGAGCGACTATAGACTTAGCTATTATAGGAATAATAGATGATGTAGTCGTATAAAGGAGATATTATGAATAATCAAAAAGGCGTATTTTCCAATGTAAATGATGCGATATATGCTGCAACGAGCTCCTTTAAATTATACTCTAAACTGAGTCTAAGAGATAAAGAGGAAGTAATAAGAGAAATCAGAAGAAAACTCGTAGATTATATTGATCTATTAGCAGAAATGTCACTAAAAGAAACTTGCATGGGAAACTTAGAAGATAAGAAATTAAAGATAAAATTGGCTATAGAGGAAACTCCAGGCACAGAGATTCTAATGAGCGAAATAAGACATGGGGACGGAGGATTTACATTATTTGAATATACTCCATACGGAATAGCTTGTGCAATACAGCCTAGTACAAACCCATGTGAAACTATGATAAATAATACAATAGCTCTTTTAGCAGCAGGAAACACAGTTATAAACTGCCCTCATCCTAGAGCTATGAATGTATCAAAATTCTTAACAAATATAATAAACACTATAATTTCTGATCTTACAGGAATAGAAAATGTAGTAGTTACACTAGATGAATGTAAACTTGCATACATAAGAGAAATAATGAATCATCCGGATGTAGATTTAGTAGTATCTACAGGTGGTTCAGATAATGCAAGAAGTGCTATATCTTGTGGTAAAAAAGTAATAGCAGCAGGTCCTGCAAATCCTACATTTATAGTAGATGAAACTGCCGATATAAAAAGAGCAGCTGACTGCATAACTAGAGGAGCTTCATTTGATAACAATATAATGTGTATAACAGAAAAGAACATAATAGTAGTAGATGAAGTTGCTCAGAAGTTAGAAAAAGAGTTAAAGAAAAACGGTGTATTCTATGTAAGGGATATAGCTACAATGTTAAAACTTTCAAAACTTTTACTAACAGAAGATATGAAACCTAACAAACTATACGGTGGAAAAGATGCAGATGTTATTTTAAGAGATGCAGGAATAGAAACAGATAGAAGCTATAAATTAATAGCTGTCGAAACTGTTAAAATTCATCCTTTCGTAACTGAAGAATTATTAATGCCTTTAGTTAGCATAGTAAGAGCAAAAGATTTTGATGAGGCATTAGAAATAGCCGCTGAAGTAGAGCAGGGATGCAGACATACATCAGGAATTCATTCAAATAGAATGGATAGACTAAGACTTGCAGAAAGAGTGATGAAAACTAGTATATTTATAAAAAATGGTTGCTCACTTGATGGAATAGGAATATGTGGAGTAGGTGGAACAAGCTTCACTATAGCAAATATAACAGGAGAAGGAGCTGTTACAGCTAGAGACTTTTCAAGAAAAAGAAGATGTGTAACAGTTGATACTTTGACAATATTATAGAAATAGATAGCGTAAATCGAGGAAGATAATTATGAATATAATAAGTCAGACTACAAAAATTTATTCTGGCGAAGGAGCTATGGAATCTTTGAGAAGTATAAAAAATTCAAAGGTATTAGTTATGTCAGATGGATTTTTAGTAAAAAATAAAATGATAAACATGGTTCTAGACAATTTAGACAAAACAAATACGGTAGAAGTATTTGACGATATAAAACCAGATCCTCCTCTAAGTGTTGTATCAAAAGCAATGGCAAAAATGATACAGATAGACGCTGAATATTTAATTGGATTTGGTGGAGGATCAGCTATAGATACTGCTAAAGGAACAATTTATTTCTTAAAACAGGCAGGTAAATTAAAAAAAGATTTAGAATTTATAGCAATTCCGACAACAAGTGGAACAGGATCAGAAGTTACAAATGTTGCAGTTGTAACAGATGAGCAGAGTAGTGTAAAACATGCACTTATATCAGATGAAATTCTTCCAACTGTGGCTATACTTGATCCAAAAACTACAGAATCTCTTCCTCCAGCAATAGTTGCAAATACAGGAATGGATGTACTTACACATTCTTTAGAAGCATACGTTGCAAAAGGAGCTAATGATTTTTCAGATGCACTTGCAGAAAAATCAGGAGAATTAGTAGTTAAGTATTTACTTTCAGCATATAAAAATGCTGGAGATAAATTAGCAAAAGAAAAAATGCACATGGCATCAAACTTAGCAGGAAATGCATTTAATATTGCTGGCTTAGGTGTAAATCATTCTATAGCACATCAGCTTGGAGGCGTATACCATATAGCTCATGGTTTAGCAAATGCAATACTGCTTTGTGAGGTAATAGATTTTAACTCGGAAGATCCTAAAACGAAAGAAAAATATGCTGAGTACTCTAGAAAAATTGGACTTGCAGAAAAAAATGATTGCGATTGTGATGCAATATATAAACTAAAGTTATTTATAAAAAATATTATGGAAGAAATGAATCTTCCTAAGAATATTTCTCAATGTGGAAATATCGACTTAAGCAAATGGGGACTTGAAAAATTTGTAATGACAGCAAATGCTATGAATGATAGATGTCTTCCAGGAAATCCAAAAAATATCAAGGATAAAGATATACTTGAAATACTAGAGAAAATCTATTAAGTTATAATAAGATAATAAAATTACCAATAGTTAGATAATCTATAAGATTTTTTTATTGGTATAAAAAAGGAGACCGTTATGACTACTAATAGTAAATCTGTAAATATTTCAATAAATGAAAAATATCTAGAAGGAAAAGAAGATAATTTTGATATTATATCTATATTTGGAAGAAAGAACTTAGATGAAATACAAAAGATAATTTCTGATGTTACAGGGCTTGCTTTTGTAACTGTTGATTACAGAGGGGAGCCAGTATCAGAACCAACTAAGTTTTCAAACTTCTGCAGAAAAATGAGAACGGATAAAAATAAGCAGACTTTGTGCAAATTATCAGATGCATCAGGTTCGATAATAGCAGCTACAACAAAACAGACTAGCATATACTTTTGTCCATGTGGTCTTTTAGAGGTTGCTATACCTATAATAATTAATGATAAATACTTAGGTGGATTTATCGGTGGGCAGGTAAGATGCCTAGATGCTCCAGATTCAGTTATGAGACTTAGTAAGAATATGATTCCTGGTGGAGCAAATATACCAGATACAGAAATAAGAGCTGAAAAGACAAAAGATGTAGATATTAGCGATTTAAAGATATATTCATATAAAGAAATCGTATCAATAGCTAAACTTGTAGAGCTTATAATAAACCAATTAACAAAACAAGAGCTTATTTCTGGACATAATCAGAAAAAGAATTTAACTAGAATCAATGAACTTGAGGATAAGATAAAGAGACTAGAGTATCAAAACAACTCATTAAAAGAAAAGGTAGATACTTTAAAAAGAGATAATAATCTGTTCTTTATGAGAAATACTTTTAATATGATATCAAATCTTGCAGTTATAGAAGATGCTTCAAAAACTAATGGAGCAGTTCTGAGATATTTAGATTTTATAGAAAGTGGATTAGATCTTGACGGAAATAAAACTATTAGGGATGAAATAAGAAAGGTCGAAAAATTTATAAAGCTTAATAAGATTAGATATTCAGATAGACTTGATTATAATATAAAATTTGAAAAAGATGTATTGGATATAAATATACCGTATTCTTTGATATTGCCATTTGTATATGCAGGAATCTATTATACTTTAAATACTGAAGATATCGACCTTATGATAAATATAAGCATATCAAAAGTAGGCAAGGATATAGAAATTTTAATAGAAGATAATGGAACTGGACAAGCTATAACAGAGTTGGAAAATGTTTACAAGATTTACGGTGGAAATCATGAAGGAAAATCTATTGTAGATGTTCAAAAGTTTATGACTGATACATTTGGCACAGAGTATAGAATAAACACTGAAAGGATCAAAGGAGAGGGAACAAAGGTATACATTAAATACCCTATAAACTTTGATGAAGGTTTTGATTATGTATAAAATACTTGTAGTAGATGATGATGAATTAATGAGAATATCTATGACGAAAATCATTTCATCTGTAGATGGTTTTCAAGTAGATTATATTGCTAAAAATGGAAGAGAAGCAGTTGAAATCTGTAAAAACAATCAGGTTGATATAATTTTTATGGATATAATGATGCCTGTAATGAATGGAATAGACGCAACAAGGGAAATCCTTTCAATAAATCCAAAAGCAAACATATACATTGTCAGCAGCTACCAAAGTTTTGAAATGGCTAAATCGGCTATTAATAGCAAAATAAAACGGTATTTTGTTAAGCCAGTTAATCCAGAGATAATAGTAGAAATTTTAAATAATCATAGAGAAGATAAAGGAAACAAGGAAAACAGCTTAGCTAAAAGAATTTTCGATACTATAAACGAAAAAGATTTTATGAAG
>URRU01000054.1 GCA_900550335.1 uncultured Clostridium sp.
AAGGTTATAGACTACAACAACATGTTAGAACTAATCAATTCTGCACAAAAGGGCGATTTAATTTCTAAAAATAAATTAATAAAATTGAATATTGGACTTGTAAATAAGGCCATTCTAAAATTTTTACCTAGTGGATTGGATCGCGAGGATTTAATTCAGCTTGGTTGTATTGGACTTCTAAAAGCAATAAACAGATTCAAACCTAGCCTAGGATTTATGTTTTCTAGCTATGCAGTTCCAATGATTGATGGTGAAATCAAAAGATTTTTGAGAGATGATGGGATAATAAAAGTCTCTAGAGAGCTTAAATACATAAACTGGAAAGTAAAAAAATATAAAGACAAATACTTCAAAACAACAGGCAAGGAAATTTCATTAGATGAGCTCTCATTAGCTTTAGATATAGATAAAGATAAGATTCAAGCCTCTTTAATAGCCCTATCTCCAGTTGAATTTTTCGATATATACGATTCAAAATTAGACGGGGATATAATAAAAATAGATCTTTCAAACAACTTAGTAAAAGAAGATGAGATAGATTATACCATTTTAGTAGAATTAAATGAGATAATAGACGACCTACCAGAATTAGAATCAAAAGTGATAAAACTAAGGTATTTCAATGACTTTACACAAGAAAAAGTAGGTAAAATATTGGGAATTTCACAGGTACAAGTCTCTAGAATAGAAAGAAAAGCTTTAAAATTACTCCAAAAGGAATACAAAAGCTAAAAACAAAAAGACTGCCACATTTCTGTGACAGTCTTTTAATTCGGTTATCTTAGACTATATTTTGGATTATGTTTTTCTTTTGGTTTTTTAGTAATATGTAAA
This sequence comes from uncultured Clostridium sp., assembly GCA_900550335.1. Taxonomy (GTDB): domain Bacteria; phylum Bacillota; class Clostridia; order Peptostreptococcales; family Peptostreptococcaceae; genus Peptacetobacter. The sequence continues at coordinate 835 of URRU01000054.1, forward strand.
AATTATCAATTTGAATCGGTCTTAATGCTACTCTTATTTTCCGTAGTAAACTTTTAAGTACATTTCTTTTATTTCACTCATTAATGGATATCTTGGGTTAGCACCTGTACACTGGTCGTCAAATGCCTGTTCAGTCATTTCATCAAGAGTTTCTAAGAATTTAGCTTCGTCTACACCAAATTCTTTTATAGTTTTTGGTATATTTAACTTAGCTTTTAAATCTTCTATTGCTTTTATTAAGTTATCTACTTTTTCTTTATCAGTATTTCCTGATATTCCACAGAATGAAGCAAATTCAGCATATCTCTGTAAAGTATCTGGATATTTATACTGAGGGAAAGTACCCATCTTAGCTGGAGCTTCACAGCAGTTGTATTTTATAACTTCGCATATTAATAATGCATTTGCAACACCGTGTGGTACGTGGTGGAATGCTCCTAATTTATGAGCCATAGAGTGGCAAACACCTAAGAATGCATTAGCAAACGCCATACCTGCCATTGTTGAAGCTAGAGCCATTTTTTCTCTTGCTTCTGGATCTTCTGGACCATTGTTGTATGCTCTTGGTAGGTAGTTGAATATTGCTTTACCTGCCTGTAATGCCATACCATCTGCTGGTTCTGTTCTTAACATAGATACATAAGCTTCTAATGCATGAGTTAAAGCATCTATTCCTGAAGCTGCAGTTAATCCTTTTGGCATCTGCATCATGTAGTCTGCATCTATTATAGCCATGTTTGGCATTAATTCGTAGTCAGCTAGAGGGTATTTTATACCTGTATCCTGATCTGTTATAACTGCGAATGGAGTAACTTCAGAACCTGTACCTGCTGATGTTGGTACTGCACAGAAGTAAGCTTTTTCACCCATTTTAGGGAATGTATAAACTCTTTTTCTTATATCCATGAATCTCATTGCTAAATCCTGGAAATCTACTTCTGGATGTTCATATAATACCCACATTATCTTACCAGCATCCATTGCTGAACCTCCACCTACTGCTATTATTAGGTCTGGTTCGAATGCTCTCATTGCTTCTGCACCTTCTTTAGCACAAGCTAGTGTTGGGTCTGGAGCAACATTGTAGAATGTAGTAGTTACTATTCCCATCTGATCTAATAAATCTGTTATTGCTTTTGTATATCCGTTTTTATATAAGAATGAGTCAGTTACTATGAAAGCTTTTTTCTTATTCATTACTTCTTTGAATTCTCTCATAGCTACTCCCATACAACCTTTTTTGAAGTAAACTTTTTCTGGAGCTCTAAACCAAAGCATATTTTCTCTCCTTTCAGCTACAGTCTTGATATTGATTAAGTGTTTGATTCCTACGTTTTCAGAAACTGCATTTCCTCCCCAAGATCCGCATCCTAAAGTTAGAGATGGTTTTAATTTGAAGTTGTATAAATCACCTATACCACCATGAGAAGATGGAGAGTTTATTATTAATCTACAAGTTTTTAATGCATTAGCGAACTGGTCAACTTTTTCTGGATGTTTTATAGTATCAACATATAATGCTGAAGAATGTCCGTATCCACCCTGTTCAACTAATCTTTCTGCTTTATAAACAGCTTCGTCAAATGTTTTATATTTATACATAGCTAAAACTGGAGATAATTTTTCGTGAGCGAATGGTTCAACAAATTCAACTTCATCAACTTCAGCTATCATTATTCTTGCTGATTCTGGAACATTTATTCCAGCCATTTTACCTATTGTGCAAGGTCTCTGTCCAACTATTTTAGCGTTAACTCCACCTGCTTCATTAAGTATTATTTTTCTTACTTTATCTGCTTCTTCTGCGTTTAGAACATATGCTCCTCTATATATGAATTCTTTTTTAACATCTTCGTACATTTTTTCAGGTACTATTACTGACTGTTCAGATGCACATATCATACCATTGTCGAATGATTTAGACATTATTATTGAACTTACTGCCATTTTCATATCGCAGCTTTCGTCTAATATTGCTGGAACGTTACCTGCACCAACACCTATAGCTGGTTTTCCTGAAGAATAAGCTGCTTTAACCATTCCAGGTCCACCTGTTGCAAGTATTGTATCAGCTTCAGCCATTAATAAGTTTGTTAATTCTAATGATGGTTCATCTATCCAAGCTACACATCCTCTTGGAGCACCTGCTTTTACAGCTGCTTCATGAACTATTTTAGCTGCTTCTATTGTACATCCTTTAGCTCTTGGATGAGGAGAAATCATTATAGCATTTCTTGTTTTTAATGCTATTAATATTTTGAATATAGCTGTTGATGTTGGGTTAGTTGTTGGTATAACTGCTCCTAAAACACCTATTGGTTCAGCTATTTTTTTGAATCCAAATGCTTTGTCTTCTTCTATAACTCCACAAGTTTTTTCATTTTTATATGCATTATATATATATTCAGATGCAAAGTGGTTTTTAATTACTTTATCCTCAACAACACCCATTCCTGTTTCTTTCTGAGCCATTTTTGCTAGAGGTATTCTAGCCTGGTTAGCTGCTGTTGCTGCTGCTAAGAATATTTTATCTACCTGTTCCTGGTTAAGTTTAGCTAACTCTTTCTGAGCTTCTCTAACTTCTGCAAGTCTTAATTCAAAAGTTTCTTTATCTTTTACTATTTCTGGACTTACTACTTTTTCTTCAACTTTTTTAGCTTCCTTAGTCATCTGTTTTTTCCTCCGAATTGATATTTTTTGTTAAATCTGATGTAATTATTGTTAAATTTTATCTACTTTTTAACAACTTTTTAATTATAGGGTTTTTCTATAAATCTTTGATTTTTCAAAGTTTTTATCTTGTTTTGTTTCTTTCGATGAGTATATAATAGTCCTATTTTTGATATAAGTCAACACTTTTTTGATATTTTTTTATCATTCTCTTTGACGAATTGTTTAGTGATTTTTGACATTTCTGTATTTTGCAAGACGTCAATCGTTTTCCCTTTTCTGAAAGTTTTTAATATTTTTCTATCAATTTTTCAAACTTACAACACTATTTTTTTATTTTATTTTTTAGAAGAATTATAAAGAGATGATAAAGATATAGGTCTAATATGTTATAATAAATCTATGAAATTCACAAATTCAAATTACTAAAATCGAAAGGAGACTATACCGATGAGTATATTAGTTTTCGGGCATAAAAACCCAGATACAGATTCAATTTGTTCTTCTATAGCTTATGCAAACCTAAAAAGAGCATTAGGACAGGATGCAGTAGCTTGTGCACTAGGAGAAGTTAGAAAGGAAGCAGAATACGCTCTTAACTACTTTAAAGTAGATGCTCCTAAATTAATAGATGGAGTTAAAGTACAGGTTAATGACCTTTGCTTCGATAAAGAAAACGTACTAAACGTTGATTCTTCATTATTAGAAGCTTACAACCTAATGAATTCTAAATGTGTTGAATCAGTTCCTGTTGCAGATGCAGAAGGAAAATTCGCTGGATGCGTATCATTAAAGAAAATAGCTGAAGAATTACTTCATCAGCACTTCAAAACAATAGACACTACAATAACTAACATATGCAAAAACCTTGATGGTTCTGTAGTTGTAAACTGTTCAGAAAAAATAAGTGGTAGAGTATTTACTCTTTCATTTGATATGGAAACAGTAATGGAAACTCTTGAATCAGGAGATATAGTTATAGTAGGAAACAGATTTGAAGCTATAGAATATGCTATAGACAACAAAGCTGCTTTAATAATACTTACTTCTAATACAGAAATATCTGATGAATTAAAAGCTAAAGCAGAAAGAAATGGTGTTTCAGTTATAATGGTTCCAACAAACAACTACAAAACTTCAAACACAATAAACCACTGTGCTTGCATAGAATCATTAGTTGAACCTTGTGATTGTACTGTATGCAGATTTGATTACGCAGAAGACCTTGACCTTTGCGAAAAATGCCTTTACCCAGTAATAGGTGAAGAAGGAAAAGTTGTAGGTGTATTATCAGCTTCTGATTTAGCTAAATTACCTAAAAAAGATGTTATATTAGTAGACCACAACGAATACGGACAGAGTGCAGATGGACTTGAATCAGCTAACCTTCTTGAAATAGTTGACCATCACAAACTAGGTGGAATGAAAACAGATCTTCCTCTATCAGTAAGATTAATGCCTGTTGGATGTACTTGTACAATAATATACAACATGTACAAAGAAAACAATGTAGAAATCCCTACTGAAATAGCAGGACTTCTTCTATCAGCTATACTTTCTGATACATTAATATTCAAATCACCTACAACTACTGAATTAGACAAACAGGCTTGCGAAGACCTAGCTAAAATAGCTGGTGTTGATATGGAAAAATACGGAATGGACATGTTCAAATATGGAACTTCTCTTGACGAATTCTCAATAGAAGAAATAGTAAACATGGACTTCAAAAAATTCGATATGAGTGGCAAAACAGTTGGTATAGGTCAGGTATTCACTCTTGATATAGACTCTATATTCGCTAAACAGGATCAGTTCCTTGACTACATAAACTCTACTGATTTTGATTTATTAGTTCTTGCAGTTACTGATATAATCAAAGAAGGTTCTTACCTAATATACAAAGCTCCAGATGCTGTTATATCTGAAGCATTTAACGTTGAAGGAGCTCAGGGAGTATTCGTTGAAGGATGCGTTTCAAGAAAGAAACAGTTAGTTCCTGGACTTACTGCTGCAGTTAAAAATATGTAATTTAAGATTTTAAAATAAAAACGCCCTCAGTTTTACTGAGGGTTTTTTACACGGAAAAAGTGCTGTTACAAGAGAGTTTACCAGTCTCCCATGTAACAGCACTTTTTTTAGATGTTATAAGACTTATTATTTAGGGCGCTATATATTCCACATTAAGATATATACTTAGATTTAATTCTTATGAATAAACAAAATAGCTTTATCTTCCCATATAAAACCATTCCCTTATTCTCATAGTTATTTATCTGGCCCTGTTTCCCCAGATTATAAATCTTTTACCCATTGCATATACCAACCAGCTCAGTTATTGATATTATGCTTTTCTTTTTAAACAATTCTAATAGATTTTGTCCCAGAATTATAATCTAAAGAGAAATTGTTTTTTTATTATTAATTGAACTATTATTATATTTATAGTATACTTTGATGACTGATATATTAAAAGCGACAAAAAAACATTTTAGATATGACATATATTAATATCTAAAACAAGCTAATAACTAGGAGGATAAATTTTATGGATATAAACACTTATAAAATATTTGTCTCTGTTGCTGAGACAAATAGTATCTCATATACAGCAGAACTTTTGGGTTATACTCAATCAGGAATTAGCCATTCAATAAAAAGATTAGAAAAGGATTTAGGGCTTCAATTATTTATAAGGGATAGATATGGAGTTCATCTTACGCCTATAGGTAGAGACTTCCTTCAAAAAGTTAGGGTTTTAATGTCTGAAAACGAAAAATTGGAGCAGTTTATATTCAATATAAAAGGTCTTGAGGTAGGTTCTCTAAATATAGGAACTTTTTCAAGCATATCTGTTAATTGGCTTCCAGATATAATAAACAAATTTAATATGGAGCATCCAAATATAATAATTAATCTAAAAGAAGGCGGCGTAAAGGATCTTAATGATTGGATAACTGAATCAAAGGTGGATTTTGCATTTTCCGAATACGATAATAGCTCTGAGTTAGAATTTTTGCATATACTAGAGGATAAGTATGTAGCTATTTTCCCAAAATCTTTTTCAGTAGAAAATATGAATACTTTCCCTGTAGAAAACTTCAACGGACAAAAATTTATAATACCTGAGCTATCTTATAATAATAGAGTCTACGATATTTTAAAATCCGAAAATATTAGACCTTTGATACGTTTTTCTTCCCAAAATGATTATTCTATTATCTCCATGGTAGAAAATAATCTTGGGTGGAGTATTTCAACTGAGCTAGTTATAGAAAAGGAAAAGCATAGAATAAACTACCTTCCTTTAGAACCTAGTTGTTCTAGAAAATTAGGCATTTCTATGAAGAAATTTAAAGATCTTTCTCCTGCTGCAAAGACTTTTATCTACTTTGTAGCGAATTATTTTGGAATTTCTTATGATAGTTTGAATAAATAACCAAAAACAAAAAATGACCCGATCTGAATATCGGGCCATTTTTTGTTTTTAGCTTTGTTTTTGTTTTTAGTCTTTATATTCTTAATACATTTCGTACTATACTATTTTACCATTACTCTATACCATATTTCAATAATTTTCTTTTTAATTTATTAATCATACATGTAAAAAGCCACCAATATTTTCATATTGGCGACTTTTTTCATATTCTAAATTTAGTTGAATAGGTTTGAAGTAACTGCGTTTTCTCCACCTATAACATAGTATTTTTTGTTTTTATTATTTTCCATGTATTTTCTTGTGTTGTCGTGAAGTCTATTTGGTCTTGTAAGTACAACCGGTGTATTTTTCTTACCTGCATAATAGCTTACAGATAATGAATCTGCAAATTCTTCTCCACTAGCCATGAATATTCCATCTGCTTTTGCAAAGAATTTTTCTGCTATTTTTGTAGATGTTTCATATCTATTAGCACCAGCTATTCTAACTACCTTTTTGAATGATTTTTCTACTTCTTTTCCAACAGCTTTTGTTCCACCAACTATTATAGCTTCTTTTATATTATTTTTCTTTACGAAGTTTTTAACATCGTTTGAAACTTTGTTTCCATTTACTAAAAGTACTGGTATTCCTTCTTTTGAAGCATAAGGAGCTATTGATACAGCATCTGGATAATTTCTTCCGTCTGCTATTATAACTTTTCCTTTATTTCCAAATCTAGCTATAGTCTGGTTTGCAACTTTTACAGCTGTAGCATATCTATCTTTTCCTGAAAGTTCTGATACAGTTGCTGAATTTTCTTTAGCAAATTCTTTTACTTTATTTTTGTTAGAAGATGATATAGCTCCTCCACCAACTAAAACTATTTCTTTAGCTTTTAATCTTTCTACTTCAGAAAGTATTTTATCTACATTTTTGTCGTTTACTAATAATATTGGACCATTTCCTTTAGCAGCTAAAGAAGATGCACTTAATGCATCTGGGAATTTTTCTCCAGATACTAAGAATACTTTATTTGCTTTAGAGAATGCTTTTTTACTTACTGCTAAAGAAGTTGCGTATCTATTTTCGCCTTCTATTCTTTCAACAACATTAACTTTCATACCTGGTCTTTTTAGGTATGTAGTGTGTTTTGCTGAATAAGCATCCATTAAGTTCATTACTTTTTCCATATCATGCTCTTTAGATGGTTCATCACACCAAACAGCCTGCATACTTCCTATTGTAGGAACAGCTAAGCTATCTCCTGCAACTTTATTGAAGTCGAATTTTTCTATATTTGCCATAGCATCTTCGTATTTGTATGGAAGTTTGTTATCTTCTGTTTTATGGCTTCCTAATACCCAGTACCATCCATCATTTAAGTTTAATATCTGATGTCCTTTGTCGTATAGGTATGCTGCTGGAGCTACGTAGAATTCCCACCATCCAGCTGTCCAATAAGATATTATTATATCTTTATCGAATTTGCCATACTCATCTTTTTTATTGTAGTAGATACCGTCATTGAAGCACATTGGTTTCATTCCAGCATCTTTTATTATTTTTGATAAGTCATTTACATAAGTTACAAATTTAGGATACATTCCTTCACCCTGAAGTCTACTCCATCCATTGTAGTATCCTTCTTTAGATGAATCTATATCATTTGCATATTCATCACAACCGAAGTTGAATACTTTACTTCCTTTTTCAGCAAAGTATGTTGCATATTTTTTTACTAATTCTTTGTTGAATGCTACTGCTTCTTTGTTGTTTAAATCTATTGTTCTAGTAGATTTTTTACCGTTGTGGCTGTACTGAGGATTCTGTATTCCTAAAGCTTCCATAGCATTTAATATACCATCCATGTGTCCTGGAGAGTTTATTACAGGTATTACACCCATACCTAATCTTTTTGCTAAAGCTAATATTTCATTCATTTCAGCTTCTGTTAAATAGTCTCCATTAGGATCATTGTAGTATAATTCATTTCCTTTAGTTATAGCTTTTTTAACATCTTCACTTTTGTATGTTTTACCGTTTACAGTTATGTCCATATTATCTAATGCAAAACGAAGTCCATCGTTTCCTAATATTAACTGAACATCTGTGTATCCGTTTTTGTGAGCTTTGTTAATTATCTGCATTAACTGATCTTTTGAGAAATATTTTCTACCTGCATCTATTGAGAATATAGCAGATTTTTTCTTTTTACTTGTAGCTACTTTTAAGTTTTTAGTAGCTTTTGTTATTTCAGATGCCATAGCATCAACTTTTTTCTGATCTTCTAATTTTTCACCGTATGTTACAGCTGCTATTGCTTTATTTAAATTGTAAGCTGTTTCTTCAGTGTATTTTGATAAATCTTTTGGTGCTTTTGCTATTGCATTTTCAACATTAACGTAGTTAGCTTTTGGATATATGAAATCTTTATTTTCACTAGCAAATAATTCCATTAACCCTTTTACTACTGTTGGGTCGTATGTGCTCTTAGGTTCATCACACCAAGTACAAGCCATACTACCAACTATTGGAAGTGGTTTTTCATCGTCAGCAGTTCCAACAACTCTGTCGAATTTGAATTTTTTCATACTGTCAGTGGCCATTCCAGAACCATACCACCAACCTGCTCCGTTACGTCCAACAACATAGTACCAGTTGTCATTTGTATTTAATATTTTAAATCCTTTTTCTATTAAGAATTTAGCTGGAGCTGGAGAATATCTATCAAACCCTGGAGTCCAATATGCAACTGTTATATCTGTATCTACTGTTCCATTTTTTTCGTCTTTGTTGTAGTATATACCATCATTGAAACATATTGGTTTCATGTTGTTTTCTTTTACCATAGAAGATATTTCATTGATGTATCTTATAAAGTCGTCGTATAATTCTTCTTCCTGAAGAACTAGGAATCCTGATTTTTTACTTGGCCCATGATAAGTTGCATCATTTGCATATTCATCTGCACCGAAGTTGAAGTATTCTACTTTTCCACTGAAGTATTTTGCGTATTTTTCAACTAATTCTTTTGTAAATTCAACTGCATTTTTGTTTGCTAAGTCTAAAGTAGTTTTAGAAACTGTTCCCTGATAGTTGAATTTTGGATTCTTTATTCCTAAAGTTTCCATTGCATTTAATATAGCGTCCATGTGTCCTGGACTACTTACAACTGGAATTATTTTAACGTTTTTTGATTTAGCATATGCTAATATAGATTCCATATCTTTCTGTGTTAAAACTGTTCCATTTGGATCGTCATAATATTTTTTTGTTCCGCTTTTTATTGCATTTTTGACATCATTACTCGCATACGTTTTCCCATTTGCCGTAATTGTCATGTCGTCTAGTAATAATCTTAATCCATCATTACCAAATAATAACTGAACATGTGTGTATCCTGTTTTGTTTGCAGTGTCGATTATTTCTTTAATCTGATTTACTGAGAAAAATTTTCTACCCGCATCTATTGAGTATACACTCATTTTTGTTTTGTTGGCTTCGTTAGCAGAAACTTTAGCCATACCTAATGACGCTGGAGTAACCATTGTCATACAAGCAACTAGAAGTGTCGCAATTGCTTTTTTAAACCTTCCCATATTGTCCTCCTATAAGCTATTAACTTTTTAAAATAATAGTATTTCTTATGTTAAAATACAAAATTTTAGTTGTTCTATATTTTCATAAGGTATATACCAATTATTTCTTTTTTTATTTTATAAATTTTTTTTAATTTTGTA
>URRU01000055.1 GCA_900550335.1 uncultured Clostridium sp.
ATCTCAATCAAATTCTTTCCAAAATTTTACAACTTTAGATTTATTTTAAAATTATTTTCTCTCTAATTTTACAACTTTAGTTTTACTTTTTAATTTTTTCTCTTTTATTCTAAAATTATCTTCTCTCAAAAATAACTTATCTTAACTAAAAAAATCAATTATAATAACTTTTAAAAAAGTAAATATTATAATTTTTTCAGTACTAAAAACTATTATTCTCAAAATTTAATTTTAACAGAAAAAAGCCCTGTACTCAAGTATAAGGCTCATTCTCTATACTATTTTTCAATCAAATCTTCCATTTTACAGTTCAAAATTTTAGCCATCCGATATAATTTATCCGCACTCGCTTTATTTATATCCTTATTCCTCTGCTCATACATTTGAATTGAACGCAAACTAACTCCAGAAAGTTCAGCCAACTTACTCTGACTTAACTTGCATCTTACCCTTCTTCTCTTCAAATTTGTTTCGTGAAAATATTCTTTTAATAGAGAATCCATGATTTCAACAAACTTAGTTATATCAGCTTCATGCAATGTATAGTACATATTCTGAAGCTCCTCAAATGAAACTGCCTCAAAAATCTCAGAATAACTCCTATTAGAATACCATTGATAGTATGCAACTGCCCATCCAATCCAATACTCTCTTGTTCTAAAAAATCTATCCTCAGCTTCTATTTCAAATTCCTTGCCTGTCGTTTCATAAATTACATCTACCAAAATCTCAATACCACTTTTTCCTGTAACATACTTTGGTTCCCCAACTTCCATACTCTTACTAATAGAACTCACAAGAAATAATGTAATAAAGTCATTCGGTTGCATTTTCAAGACATTAATTGCATAATCAAATGCATCTCCTAGAGCTGACTGAGCCCTATACGCGTACATTTCTTGGTATGCGTGGATCGTCATTTTTTATCCCTCCTCTGATAATATCCTGAATATAGATACTATCATCTTCTTCATCGAACATTTCCCAATAAATTCTATTTGCTTCATCATTTCTATTTTTTCTTAATTCATAATATTCATCAACCTTAGCCTCTTCATAACCTTCATATTTCAATTTTGAAAAAGCAAATTTAGATTTAATAACTATTTGTTCTCCTAGCTTTCCAAGTTTCATGGCTCTCGCAAGCTGTTTTACAGATATTCCATTATTTAAAAAAGTTTCTGCATAATCAAAATATGAATCATCTGCACGATATCCTATAATTAAATCATATGCATTTACATTTATTCCAAAGTTATCAATTAAATATCTCTTTGCTCTTCTAGCTATTGGTGTCTTTATAGAAAACACTCTATGCTCTATTAAAACAGCAATCCAATTCAAAATTGTGTAGTCGGGGCTATTCAAGTTTAGAATTTTTAAATACTCAGTATCCAATGTATATTTATTTGAAAAACCATCTTTCATTGAAGAGACTGCCCATTCCTTTGCAAGCTCGTTACTCTCTGTACAATAGAAACCTACTCCAAAATCATTATTCTTCCTACCTTCTCCAAAAATAGGTTGCTCTATAACATCCTTCGAGCCATGATATACAGTAACTAACTTATCCATACTATCTCCTCCTCTACTTAACACAAATATATCACTATAGTGATATATTTGCAATCTATAAGTATATACTATTAGCAATAAATCCACTTTACCTTTCAAACTAATCTTAACTTTTTACCACTTTTCACCAAATTTTATATGTTGGAAATGGTAAATTTTTTAGACAATAAGTCTAAAAAATGTTATACTTATCTTAAAGAAATAGACAATAAAAAGGGAGAAATTGTAACTTAGTGGTATGAGTAATATTTCCCCAAGAAATATTTATATTTGGAGAATCACTCTTGTCTGCCAACTAGAGTGATTTTTTTATTAGATCATATATCATAGCACCTATAATCCGGATAATTATTTCATCCGAGTGCTTTATGATTATCTTCAATAACTTCTTAATAAAGTCAATAAAACAATCTAAAATTTCCAATCTATCGCCTCCTTTCTCCAACTTTCATGAGAAAGTGGTGAATAGTAGGAAACATCACTCTCAGTTACAATTTCTCTTAAATTTATTATATCATATTAACAATAATTATTTTATAAAAAATAATTATGTTTATCTTTTACAGAATTTCAACCTATCTTCAAAATAAATCAAACTTTGCTACCTAAGTCTGTAAATTACTCAATTAAAAAGGCCGTTGCATTAATTGCAACAGCCTCATATTTTTAGTAATTCCAGATATACTTTCCTCTTTCTCCTGTTCCATAGAAATCAGCAAATGTTATATCAAAAATATTCTCTTTAAAGTCTACATCTATCTCATTCTTAATTATATACTGCCAAATTCCTGCATGAGAAATATCACCCTGAAGAAGAATTCCTTTAAGCTTACCGTCTCTAAGAACTGCCTTCTTGTAGTTTTTAGAATCTTCCTGCTCTACAACTTTGTCCCCTTCCTCTTCTCTTATATTTCCAAGGCAAAGAGTTACTAGTCCGTAGAAGTTCATAGTATTCTTCATAGCAAATCTATCTTCGTATTTTTCTTCCATACCAGTCATATTTCTAGCTGCAGTTTTTCCCTGCTTCATAGCATTTGGCCATATTCCAGAAAGGCCTGCAACATCTCCTGCTGCATAAACATCGTCCACACTAGTTTTCATAAAGTCGTCTACAACAATCCCTCTGTCTACTTCTACATTGCTTCCTTCTAAGAATCCTACTGCTGGTCTAACCCCAGCTGCAACGATTATCATATCACAAGCAACTGTTTCTCCTGTATCAAATGTAACTGCGTGAATCTTTCCGTCCTCAGAGCACTCAGCCTTATCAGCTTTGCATCCAAGATAGAATTTTGCACCTGCTTCTTCAAATTTTCTCTGGTATTCTTCAGCTGCATGTGGATTTAACTGAACAGGAAGTATGCTAGGAGCCATTTCGACTATTGTTACATCCTTACCTCTTTCAAGAAGTCCATGTGCAGCATCAAGTCCAACAAGACCTGATCCAACGATAAGTATCTTTTCTGATTCCTCAGCCATCTTATCTATTGCCTGAGCATCTCTTAAATGTCTAAGCCCAAACACGTTAGATGCCTTTCTAAAATCTCCAACTGGTGGTATAAAACTATTTGCACCTGTTGCTATTAGAAGCTTGTCGTATTTTACAACATCACCATCTAAAAGAACAACTTCCTTATTAGCTGTGTCTATTTTATCAACTCCAACCTTTTTCCAGTCTATATTGTTTACTTCAAAAAAGTCTTCACTTGTGAAGTTTAGAGTCTTTTCATCTCTCTCATGTGATATATATTTATGTAGCATACAACGAGAGTGTACAAACTGATCTTCTGAAACCATTGTAATCTCAGAGCATTTGTCTAATTTTCTTAATTCTTCAGCTGCTGTAATACCTGCAGCCCCTACACCGATAATTACATACTTCACAGATTACACCTCCTCTACATGAATTGCTTTTTTAGGACATGATTTTACGCAACTTGGCTCTCCACCATGCTCTAAGCAGAAATCACATTTTATAACTTTTGTCTTAGTTATTCTGTCTGGTTTTAATACACCAAATGGACAGTTCATTACACACATAAAGCAAGAACCACATCTTTTTTCATCGTATGTAACAAGTCCTGATTCTTGGTCTTTTTTAAGAGCACCACTCATGCAAGACATCACACATTCTGGTTCATCACAATGTCTGCAAAATACAGGACGATAATTTCCTTTTTCGTCTTTATATATAAAGTTTCTTGATTCATTTTCTGGGTCAAGAAGGTTTAGTGTATATACATCGCCTTCATCTTTTCTGTGAGCCTGCATACATGCCACTGAGCAGTTTTTGCATCCATCACATTTTTCGTAGTCTACAATTATTCTTTTCATATAGGCGCCCTCCTTAGATATTAAGTGCAGCACGTTTTTCTTCTATAATTTTTTCAAGAATATCAGCTGTTTCTTTTGCATCTGGGTTTATTATTACCTGTCCACCTGTTAACTGTTTCATATCTTCAGTTAATACTTTTACCGCTACATCACTTCCTGTTACAAATGGAGGTAATCCTAAGTGTAGTGGTAATCCTAAAGCAAGTCCGAAGCATCCATCAGCAAGTGCCTGTTCTTCTAGCCACTGAGCTGCAGATAATACAAGTGGTAACTGAGGTAAATCTATGCCTATAGCTTCAGCTAATTCTGTAGCTACTATTTCTAGTCTTCCTATTGCTAGACATGGACCAAAGTTTAATACTGGTGGTATTCCTAAAGATTCACATACTTTTCTTAGTTTTGGTCCAGCGTATTTAGCAGCTTCTGGATTCATAAATCCGCAGTTTTCTATTCCTCCTGAAGAACATCCAGCAGTTAAAACTATTATGTCTCTTGATATTAATTCTTTAACTAAATCAACACTTAAAACATCGTGTCCTCCAGCAGTTAAGTTTGAACATCCAACTACTCCTGCAACACCTTTTATTTCTCCAGCTACTAATAAGTCTATAAGTGGTTTCCAGTTTCCACCTAAGAAGTCTTTTAATGAACCTTCACTTACACCAGTTAAAGCATTGTCGAATCCATGATCTTCAAATAAGTTAAGCTCCACATTTCCTCTTCTTGATGTATAAGATTCTATTATTTTGTCTATTATCTCTTCTGAAACAGCTTCTCTGTTTTCGAAGTCGAATTCTTTTAATTCTGCATTTGCTTTTTTAGCAACGCTATCTATACATATCTGTTTTATTTTTAATTCGTCACATATTGGCTCGATTCCTGGAAGTGTACAGTTGAATTCTGATATAACTGCATCTATTGCACCAGTCGCAAGTATTGCTTCACTTGTGTAGTTGTTTCCAGCGTGCCCATCGAATATATCTTCATAATGAGCACCTCTTAGCTGTAAGTCCTGTCCAACGCAAGTACATCCAACTAATTTGAATCCTTTTGCTCCAACTGCTTCAGCTTTTTTAACAACATCTTCTTCAGTTAATCTTTTCTGAAGGTATGTAAACATTGAGTGCTGATGTCCAGTTATCATTATGTTTATGTAATCAGGGTTTACAACTCTCATTCCTACAGGAGCAAGTCTTATTTCTGGCTCTCCTAAAACTATATCGTTTAGTAGGTTTGTAAGAGTTAATCCGTATATACCTGTTGAAATTCCTAGTTTTAAGCAATCTTTTAGCATATCAACTGGATCTGAGTTTAAGTTTGTTGAACATTTTACAACACCATGACATACTTCTGATTTTGCCCCACCAGGTAGTATTCCAAGTTCTTTCCAGTTTTCATATCTTGGAGCATAAGCCATTTTTTTGATTAATTTCATTTCTTCAAATTCAGGAAGATATAAATCAGCTAATACAGCATCTGCAACCATTTCTGCTCTTTTGTGCATATCTTCTTCATGTATTTCAAATATATCTGCTAATTTGTTTAACGCATTTATTCCTTTTATTTCACCTTTTTTCTGAGCTACGTCTTTTACGTTTCTCGCTGTATTTTCAACAACGTGTATGTAGCATCCTGATCCTGATGCAACTGCTCTTAAAAAGTTTCTTGTAACTATTGTATCTGCATTTGCTCCACATATTCCTCTTGGAGAATCTGGAGTTATTCTACAAGGCCCATTTGAACATAGTCTACAGCAAACTCCCTGTAAACCAAATCCACATTTAGTTTTCTGAGTGTCTACTCTGTGATGAGATGTTTCAAATGGAAGGTTTCTTATGTAACCTTCTAAAGGTTTGTCTGCACTTTTACATGTATTACAGCCATAGCATTTATGATTCATTGTTCTACCTCCTGATATTGGAAATTAATTTTTTAAATTATTTTTTATTATTTTATTATTGCTGTTTTTTATTGCTTCGATTAAAAAATTGATGAATTTGTTATTTTGTTTTGACGTTTTATCTTTTGCATTTTTTATTTTGTACTTCTTTTTATCTTTTGCATTTTTTATTTTTTATTTTGTATTTATTTTAAATTTTTAGTTCAGATTTTTATTTAGACTATTTTAGTCCACTTTAATCCTAAAAATTTTTTAGCTTGAATCCATACAAGTTTTACCATTCTTGAATTTGTACAAGCTTTTTTGTTTTTTAATATGCAAAATTTAACCTTTTTAATGTTTCTTTTTATAATATACTTTTTCTAGTGTCGAAGCTTTTACACTCTCCACAATCGAAGTCTTTATCTTCTAATATTTCCTTTAGACTTCTTCTTTTTAGTAGCATCTCTACCTGGTTTTGAATATAGATTAGCTCCTTATGTACCTTGCACATCCCATTTGCTCCATTTCTGCTACAGAAATTATTTATACATTCCATAACTGCAAAATCTGGTTCAACTGCAATTATTACATCATAAAGAGTTAGTTCGTTTAGGTCTTTTTTTAAACTATATCCTCCATTTGCTCCCCTTTTTATCTCTACTATGTCGCTCTTTGCAAGCTTTTTGATAATCTTGTAAGCAAATGCCTCTGGTAGGATTTCTCTTTCGCATATTGTTTTGATTGTTAATTTTTCTTCGCCTTTTAGAGCTCTGACTATTCTAATTGCATAGTCACTTTCCCTTGTAAATAACATTTTCCATCACCTACTATGTCTTAATCTTATCAAACTAGATAATTTTTGTCAACATTATTTTGTTAAAAAATATATAATCTATAAGCTTGTACTTTTGTAGTGAAAAAAGTGCTATCACAAAACATTTAAAAACGTTCCCGTGACAGCACATTTTATTATTATATGTTATTATACAAGTATGCTAGGATTTTCAAATAAATCTACTAAACTTTTTTTCTCTAAAAAAATAGGGAAAAGACTTTTTATGTTAGCTGGGAATAATCCCTTAGAAATAGCAGTAGAAATAAGTTTTTTTTCAGTAGCTTCCATTAAAATATCTGTATCTTGAGGATCTAAAAATCTCATACCATTTAGAGTTAAAACTTTGACTGGATGTGCACCTAATTCATCACTAATTATATCATCAATCCAATTTTGCATAGATAAATATAGACCTTCACTTCCTGTCAATAAACCAATTAATGCACAAGTTTCACCACTGTATACCAAGGATGGATCTACATTCATTTCTACAAGATATTTAATACCAAATTTAGTAGCTCTTTCCCAATCTTTAGTGGTCATATTTTTTAAATATTTTTCATCGAACATCATAATACTTCATTCCTCCTATTTTTTATATATTTACTTACATATTACCACATTATTTTTCTAAAGTTCAATAACAAACTCAAATTTTCTATATAGAATTAATTTATAATTTCCTTAGAAATTAAAAAATAAATAGGTAACCTTATCCCTAAACAATCAAGTTACATTGTCGATTAAGATTACCTATTTATTTACCATAAACATAATACTACGTATAATATTTTTTATTTATAAAATTGATTATAACCTGTTAACTTCTATTCATTTCAATATGATTTCTACGAATAATACTTTCGACTTCCTTTATTTTATTATTGTATTCTTTTTCACTATATACTTTACTTTTTATTGAAAATTCTGCTAATCTTTTTCCCTTTTGTGAAATATAGAAAGTTCTACATTTTGGACATGTAAATATATTCCAAATTTCATATTCATATCTTTTATAGTATGTTTTCTCTATATTATTAGTTTTTATTTTATAAAGTAAATGATTTCCACATTCACATATATAATATGTTATATAGAAATCAGATCCATTATATAGAAAATTAGAATATTTATCCATTAAATTCAAATTATTATTATCCAATTCTTTTATATTTGTTAATTCTTTTTCCCATTCTATATCTATTTTAATATTTTTCTTCAAAGACTCTTTTATTACTTTCATATCTTTTTCACTTATATTTTCATTTGCATACCATTCTACATTAATATTATTCCTTAATCCATCTTTGATTTCCCGTATCTGATAATTAGAAAATCTTGGATTAGAATACCATATTGGATTTAGTCCTTCTTCTAATCCTTCTCTTATTTCTTGCATCAAATATTTAAATTTAGGATTTGCATACCAAGATACATCTAATCCTTTATTTAATCCTTCTTCTATTTCTTCTAATTCATTTCTTTCAAAATCATAGACTAAATACCATCTAACATCTATGCCATCCTTTAAACCTCTGTTTATATATCTTAGTATTCTTTCACAATAATAAATACTCATACGATTATCAAAGGTGTCTTCTTTTGATTTATTTAATTTATTTATTTTTTCTATCAACTTTTTTATTTCGCAATCTAATTTCACTTTATTTACTTTTGATATTGTTTCATTCCTTATTTCAAGATTATTTTCAATAAGTTTATTATTCTCAAAATTTTCATTCGAATTGATTAATTTAGGTAATCTCTTTTTTACATTATTTTGTATTATTTCCATTGTTTTATAATCAAATTTATTGTTTTCAAATATAGAAACATCTAGTCCTTCTTCTAAGTCTGATTTTATCTCTCTCATTTCATATAAATTTAATTCTTTTCTAGCATATTTTGATACATCCAACCCTTCTTCTAATCCTTCTCTTATTTCTCTCATTTGATATTCAGAAAAATCTTTGTGAGCATAAAATGATATATCTAATCCTTTTTCTAATCCTTCTCTTATTTCTCTCATTTGTTTTTCATTAAAAATATAGTCTTTTCTAGAATAATGTATTACATCTAGCCCCTTTTCAAGACCTTTTTTCACTTCTTCCATTTGATTTTCATCAAATAAAACAAATGTATACCGAGATACATCTATTCCCTCCTCTAATCCCTCTCTTATCACTTTCATTTGTTCTGCTGTAAAAATTCTGTCTCTTAAATGCTCCCTAGTATCATTAATATATGTTTTTACATCTAATCTCTTTTCCAATCCTAATCTTATCTCTCTCATTTGCTTTGCATTAAATCTTGCATCCTTATAAATTGATATATCTAATCCCTTTTCTAATCCTTCTCTTATTTCTTTCATTTGCTCTTCGTCAAAAGTCAAAGAATCAAATAATTTGCTAAAAATACCCATAATCTGTCCTCTCCTTTTAATTAATTTTATACTAATATCTTAGATAGTCGTCGTATTTTATTATGTCCTCGTGTTCGATGAATACTCTTGGTATTCTTCTTGAGATGTTGCACATTATTTCGTGGGCAATTGTTCCGCAGTCATCTGCAAATTCACTTATGCTTACTCCACCCTTTCCAAATACTACAGCTTCATCTCCAACCTTTATATCGTCATCCATTCCTATTTTTATCATACACTGATCCATGCAGATTCTTCCAACTACTTCATAGTCTTTTCCGTTTATGCAAACTTTTGGATTTTTTCTTCCTCTAACAAACCCATCCGCATATCCTATTGCAAGTGTGGCAATTCTTTCTTTTTCTTTTGCTTCATAAGTGCATCCGTAGCTTATTTTTTCGCCAAGCTCTATTGTTTTTATGTGAGAAACTCTAGTTTTTATAGTCATTACAGGCTCAACAGGCACTCTTTCTTTCATAATATCATCTGAAGGATAGCATCCGTACATGATTATCCCCGCTCTTACCATGTCAAATTTCAAATCGTCGCAATCCACTATAGCTGCACTATTTGCTGCGTGCACCAATGGCACTTCAACGCCTTCTTCTTTTAATCTATTTAACATATACTTGAATTTTTCGCCCTGCATTTCTGTAAAGCTCTTGTCAACTTCATCGGCTGCAGCAAAATGAGTAAATATCCCCTTAATACTAATTCTATCCATTTCGCTTATTTCCTTAATCTCACAAATAGACTCCTCAGTAACCTTGAATCCAAGTCTGTTCATTCCTGTATCTATCTTTATATGAACTTTTGCGTCCATTTCTAATTCTTCTGCAGCTTTATTTAACTTCACCGCATCCTCCATAGAATAAACAGTGAACATAACATCGTTTCTGATTATATCTCTGTATCTCTGCTCTGGAGTATAGCCAAGTATCAGAATTGGAAGATCTAACCCCTTTCTTCTAAGCTCCATAGCCTCCTCTGCCCTAGAAACTGCAAGATACTCTACATCATTTTCTTCTAAAGTCTTTGCAATCTCAACAGAACCATGCCCATAAGCATCTGCCTTTACGATTCCACAAATCTTTTCCCCATTATTTAAAACATTTCTTATGCTCTTTAAATTTCTCTTAAAAGCATCTAAATCTATCTCTGCCCAAGCAACCGCCTTAATTCTACTCTTATCTATCATCTAAAAACCCCCAGTCTAAACTAATATCTAATCTATCTAAAAAATCTTATCTTATAATTATAATAGCTTTCTAAATTATTTTATTAATTATTAATTGCTTCTTCATTAATTACTTTATTAATTATTTTCTAATATATTTAAATAACCTTATTCCTTAAAAAATATAACAATTAATAATTTTACACATCATTAAACTAAAATCTCGATGTCTAAAATCAAAAATTGCTTAATAAACTATATAATAATATAAATTACTTTACAACATAAAAAAAGAACCACCTATCTAGCATTTTCACACCTATGCGGTTCTCTTTTAGGTAA
>URRU01000056.1 GCA_900550335.1 uncultured Clostridium sp.
AGACTTTTCCCTGATCCACTCGAACCTACTACTGCAACAATTTCTCCTTCATTAATATCAAGTGATAATGAGTGAACAACTTCCAAACTTTCTTTTTTAAAGAGTCCTTTATACATACTAAAAGATACAACTAGATCATCTACACTCAATATATTCTTTTTTGTCATCTTAAACTCTCCTTATTCATTTCCACTTTCAGGATTCCAAAGTTTCTTTAAATTTTCCCCTATAACGTCAAATAATAGCACTGCTATTAAAAGCATCAATCCTGGGAATAATGCAAGCCACCATTTTCCTGTTGAAATATGCTGCATAGCTTCTGATAAAATTACACCTATTGCAGGCATTTCGGCAGGCATACCGAATCCTAAGAATGTAACCGAAGCCTCATGCATGATTGCATGTGGAAATAATAAAACTAGTCCTATTAAATAAGCTGGTATTACATGAGGAAGTATGTGCTGGAAGGCAACCTGTGATTTTGTTCTCCCCATTTTATAAGCCGCTTTTACATATTGAGATGAACGAATCTGCATAACCTCAGATCTAACTATTCTCGTTAAAGATGGCCAATGTGTAAGAGCAACTGCAATAGTTACACCTTTTACTCCTTTTCCCATCATAAACGATATAAGCATTAATAAAACTAAGTGAGGTAATCCCATACATAAATCGACACACCAGTTTACAAATTTATCTACCCATCCGCCAAATACAGCAGATGCAATTCCTGCTACTAATGCTATGATTGAACTTACAATCGAAGCAAGCACACCTATGATTATACTGTTAGATAGACCTTTTATAGTTCTGTGGAACATATCTCTCCCTATAAAATCAGTCCCAAAAGGATGTGCTAAACTAGGTGCTAAAAACTTATTTGCATAATTTGCCTCATAAGTCCGTGGGCTCATAAATAATCCCCAAACAAATACACCTACTAGATATGTAACTGCAACAGCCATTAATATAACAACAAAAACTCTTCTATTAAATACTTTTTCTTTATTCACGAGCATCCACCTCTCTTATTCTAGGGTCAAATACTCCATAAAGAATATTTGCTATTAAGTTTCCTACAAATACAAATATTGCACTAAAAACTGAAATACCTAATAGAAGTGGAACATCTCCATTTAATGCTGCAGCAGTTATTGCAGTTCCTATTCCAGGATATGCGAATACTGTCTCAGCAAGTGCCATTCCTCCAAATAATTCACTAAATGAAGCAAACTGCACTGTTATCGCAGGTAGCGATACGTTTCTTAAAATATGTCTTGTTATAAGCTGTTTTCTGTTTTCTCCTCTAGTTTTTGCATATAATATAAAATCACTATTCATTATTTCTATAACTTTTTGTCTTGTATATAAAACAACTTCACTAATACTTACTATTGTAAGTGTAAGCACAGGAAGAATTAAATGATGAATCTTATCCGCCAACGTTACCTCCGATGCCAGTTTACCAGCAGGTACCGCCATTCCAAGAGGGAACCATCCCAATTTAACCGCAAATATAGATACGACTATAAGCCCTATCCAAAATACCGGCGCGGATTTTACCACCAGACAAAACGTCTTAACTATCCTATCAAAAATACTACCATCTATAATTCCGCATATTACTCCCAAAATAAATCCTATTATTCCAGAAAGAAGCCACGAAATAGCCATAAGAACTATTGAATAAGAAAACCTAGTTTTTATTACTTCAGAAACTGGTTTTTTGTAGGTAATTGACATACCTAAATCTCCCTTAAGAGCATGTTCACCCCACGTAATAAAACGCTGAGAAGGTGGGGCATTTAAGTCCCACTCCTCAGCAATTTCCTGTTTAGCTTCTTCTGAGATAGTTGTATTAGTTCCTACATATGAAACTAATGGATCTATAGGAGATTTTATTATTAATAAAAATGCTATTATACTAACTGCTACTAAAAGCAGTACCATTCTCAGGCATTCTCCTAATATTTTTCTCCAACTCTTCATAATCTATCTCCGTATTATTTTAATTTCCAATCTGCTATATTACATACAATTGGTGTTCCGTGTCCATGAGGATGAGGAATCTGTGTATCTTTTGATATGTCTAATTTATCTGATACAAAGTAGCAGTGTTCTATATTCACTAAGAATAAGTTAGAATGATCTTTATCTGCTAATCCCTGAACTTCTTTCCATGCTGCTATTGCATCTTCCTGAGAATTTGCATTTATAGCTTCTTTTATTTTCGCATCTACTTCTGGATTGTTGTAACCAACAACATTATCATATCCTCCAGATAAGAATAATTCTGAATTATATAATGAAGATAAAACTGTTGGTGAATACTGTCCCCAACCCCATAAGATTGCTGAAGTATTCTGTAATGTTAATATTTCATCCCAAGTAGCTGTTTTTACTGGTATATCTATACCAAGTTCTTTTGCATTTTCAGCAAGTGCTACACATAAATTGTATCTATCTGTTTCTCCTGCTGATGCATATAAATCAAATGTACATTTCTGTCCGTCTTTTTCACGAATTCCACTTTCAGTTTCTTTCCATCCGGCTTCATCTAAAAGTTTTTTAGCTTCATCTACTTTATTATCTTCGTAGTTATCTGTACTAGCCCAAACAAGGTTATCTGTAAAGTTTACTGCAGGCTGTCCTATTCCGTTTGAAGCATTTTCTATTATTTTTTTACGATCTATACCTATCGCAAGCGCTTTTCTAACTGCTGGATCTGATGTTACATTGTTACCAACTTTTACCATTTCTCCACTTGGACTCTTAACTTCGCTAACAGGTCTAACAGGAAGTCCTACATTACGAACGTCCATAGTTTCTAATTTTTCTATTTTCATACCTGGAATTTCTTCATTAGCGTAATTTGTTCCAACCATTGCAACATCTAATTCTCCAGCTTTAGCTGATGAAAAGGCTGCGTCTTCTTCCATATTAACTATTGTAACTTTCTTTATTTCTGGAGCTTTTCCAAAATAGTTTTCATTTGCTTCTAGTATTATCTGCTGACTTGCATCATACTGAGCTACTTTATACGCACCAGTTCCTATTGGCTGAGTGTCGAATGTTTTGCTATCATAAGCATCTGAAGGAACTATTCCTAACTGAGCTGTTGTATCTAAGAATGGTGAATATGGTTCTTTTAATTTAAATTCTACTGTATCCTTATCCACTTCTTTTACAGACTCTAAATATGTTAAGTCAACGTTTTCATTGTGAGCCTGATTTTCTTTTACAGTATTGTATGTAAATACAACATCCTCTGCATTCATGTCGCTTCCATCACTAAATTTAACACCATCATTTAAATCAAATGTGTATGTTAAAGCATCATCACTTACTTTCCACTCTTTTGCTAAGTCCCCTACGTACTTAGAATCACTATTTACCTTTAATAGTGCGTTATTTGTAAATGGATATCCGTTTGACATCCCACCCTTTATTGGGTCTAAACTATCATCAAATATTGATGATCCAATATAAATTTTTATTCCGTCTTCTGGATTTGAATTACTCGCTTCTTTTTTCCCACAACCTACAAGTAGCATTGGTAATACCATAGCTGTAGATACTAAACTTACAATTTTTTTGTTCATATTAGTCCTCATTTCCACTAAAAAAGCATATCTTTTATTCTACTGAATTTACTCATACCTTCTGGTACTTTTTATTTATATAGATGTCTAAATATGCCTTAGTTATTAATAGTATATAATTTTTTATTATTTCTTATACTTCCTGTATAAATTGTAAGCTTCTTGCTACTTTTTTAAATACTTCTAGTAATTATAAATATGATTTAAGTTCATTGATTGTTTCTGAAATGAACTCATTCATCCTTTTATTTTCCACTCCAACAATTATATTGTTGCAATGGTTCATAGGTATAAGTAGTTTTTTAGCTAGACTCTGGCCAACTGCAACTGCCATTTTTGGTGTTATTTCACCGTACATAGAATCTGCTATAACTATACCTACTGGTCCTATTATAATATCTGCTTTTCTACAAGCAACAACAACTGCATTTTCTCCTGTAGCTGCATTTGTTGCTCCTGCTTTTAACATATTTGTTGTTGCAACTGAATTTGTTCCAACAGCAGTTATATTTGCATTTTTAAAATTTTTATTTATTTCTATTATTAATTGTTTTCCTATGCCGCCACCCTGTGCATCTATAATTAGTATCTCCATATCATTTCCTCACTTTATTATAAATTTTCTTATTTTAGGATAGCAGAGTTTTTTTATACTTACAAGTTATATTGATATACAATCTTAAATAAATTATATCGGCGGTAAAATTTTACCGCCGATATATTATAATCAATACATTAAAATTTCACTTTTATTTAATTTATTCAGCTACTTTTTTCTTTTTTAGGAATGATAACTGTGTTTCAGCTATTATTATAGCTAAGAACATTAGTGTGAATCCTAATATTGACTGAGGAGTAAATGTTTCACCGAAGAACACTGCTCCGAATACTAGTCCGAATATGTTTTCGAAACTTAATATTATAGAAACACTTGTTGGATCTTCTGTTTTCTGTGCAATTGTCTGTAATAAGAAACATATACCAGAACAAACAACACCAAGATATAATACTCCACCAACAGCTGCTGCATTCCACTGTATAGCAAATGGATCTTCCATAGTTAATGTGAATACCCATGCTAGAACAGCACATACAACGAATTCTAATATAGTTATTAGAACTGGGTCTTTGTCTTTACCCCATTTAGCTATAGCTATTATCTGTGCAGCCCAGAATACTGAACTTGCTATAGATATACTATCTCCGTAGCTTATGCTGAAGCTTCCTACTAGAGAAACTAGTATTATACCTACCGCACACATTACAGCTGCTATTATGTGATAAATCTTAGGTCTTTCTTTTAATATTATCCATCCTAAGAATGGTACGAATACACAGTATGCTGATGATAAGAAGTGACTCTTACCAGGCATTTCAAGCATAACACCTAAAGTCTGTGTAAAGTATGCCATGAATAGACATACCCCTATAAGTATCCCACTTTTTATATATTCTTTATCAATTTGTTTTAATCTCTTTATATTTACTATTCCTAAAACTAAAGCTGCGATTGTAAAACGCCAAGCAAGAAGAGATCCTGCTGGTAGTATATCAGTAGAACCTTTGATAACAACCATTGAACTACCCCAAGCAACAGCTACGAATAGCAAAGCTAATTTTCCGAATACACCTTTTTTCATAACAGCTTCTCCAATTTCGTATTATTTTTTGAACTAGTCAAACTAATTATTTCATTAAGTCAAGTCCTTTAGCAACACGAGTTATAAAGTCCTGAACGTTTGTTACCATTGTTGTTGCAGCTAAACTACCTCTATCAAGAAGTTTATTAACAACGAATTCATCTGCATCTATTGTGTATAGATATACTGGACGTATAGTTCCATCTTCTAATACACGGAATGAAGGAGTCATATTACCTACTGCTATTGTATGTAACATTGTAGCTAGACATATAACTGTTGTAGCATCTTTTACTATTGCTCTCATTGCATTTGCTGCTTCATAAACATTTCCATAAACTTCTGGAAGTGGTCCGTCATCACGTATAGAACCAGCAAGTACTATTGGTACATTGTTGTTTACACAACTACATATAATTCCGTCATTTAAGTCATAATCTTTCATGAACTGTGGTATAGATCCACTTCTTCTTACTTTGTTAAGTACGTCTAAGTGGTTGTAATGTCCATTAGGCTGAGACTGCTGAGTATATATATCCTGTCCTAAAGCAGTGTGTAATAAAGCACCTTCTAAGTCGTGAGTTGCTAATGCATTACCTGCTAATAGTCCATGAGCATACCCGTTTTCAACTAATGCCTGCATTGCTGCTCTTGCATTAGCATCGAATGCGAATGCTGGTCCCATAACCCAAACTATTTTTCCACCATGTTCTTTTTCATATTTTAATAATTCAAATAATTTGTCATAATCTCTAGCGTATGATGTTTCACGGCTTCTTCCCTGACGGAATACGAACTGGTCGTCTAATCCTTCAGTTGGTTCTTCAAATCCGTGACAGTACATGTAGCAACCTTCTTCACATCTTTCAGTTCTACCAAGCATTACTTTGTCGCCTTTTTTAATGTTTCTTGATTCTACAACTGCTAATGTTCCATCATCTTTAAGAACTACACAAGAGTCCATACGGCTTTCTTCTGCAAGTTTCCATTCTCCATCTATTTTAAAATATTCTGGGTACATAGATGTACTGTGATAGTAATCTGGAAGTACTCCATCTTTTTCCGCTTCTTCATATTTAGCATTCGGTGCATTTACAAACATTTCTTCTGAAAAGTCTGGATGTCTATATTTTGGCATTTCAAAAACTGACATAATAGTTCCTCCTTGAATTTTTTTATACAGGCCTGTTTCTTTGTCTATAATATAACACATTTAGCATTTAGTGTAAAGCTTTTCAACGTATTTTCCGAAACTTTTTTTTCATCATATATTTTATTTCCACTTATTTTTTCACTTTTTACTATTTTCTATCGTATTCTTTTATACATTAAGCATTATTATCGTTTTTCTAATTTATCATCGATAATTTTAGTTTATTGTTATTGATATTTTTTTGAAATTCTAATAGTGTGTACTTTTTGTTATATTATGCACAATTTTTGTTTATTTTAATTGTATTTATTATTACTTTTTACTATGTAGACTTTAAATTATTAAGTGTTTTTAGGGTTATTTTTTTCATGTTTTGGTTTGTCCTGTTCTTGATATTTCTTTTTAGTTTTTTATTTTCAAAAGGTGACAATTTTTTATTCTGTAATTTTTCCAATAAAAAAATACTGACCTAAAAGATCAGTATTTCTAATGTTTCCACATTTTTAATTGGTGGAAGTGAGGGGAGTCGAACCCCTGTCCGAAAGCTCTTTCCCCGCTGCATCTACGTGTGTAGTTGTCTCTTTATTTATCTCGTATCAAGTATAGCCGAGCAACAGGCGATACCATCAACCAGCCACAATTAGTCCACTTTTAGTCGCGGCATCCAAAAAGTAGTTCCCTGCATAGATGATGTCCAGTCTTAACCGGCAGGAGGGCTAAGAGGGACAAGCTGCAATTAGGCAGCTAATGCGTAATTATCGTTTGCGTTTATTTTAAATTCCCCAGTTTTTACGTGACCCAGAGTAACACGACACGCAGCCTCAGGTGCTAAACCCCCGTCGAAACCTTTACACTCCCTTATTATTAAGAAGTATTAAAACTTCCATAAAGGAACTATGTGTCAAACACAAACTCTAATTAATTTTGAAAAGCAAAAAGCTTTTATTTATATTAAGTATTAACATACTATAATTAAGTATATTATACCACTAATCATAAAAAACACAAATAATTAATATTTACCTGTCATTTCTCTTTCTATACGTCTCTTAGCATCTTTTTTAGCAAGATCCTGACGTTTATCGTATAATTTTTTACCTTTTGCTAGAGCTATCTCAACTTTAACTCTACCATTTTTTAAATACATACTTAAAGGAACTAAAGAATATCCTTTAACAGTAGTTGCACCGATAAGTTTTCTTATCTCGTGCTTATGAAGAAGAAGTTTTCTAACTCTAAGAGGATCGACATTGAAGATATTTCCCTGTTCGTATGGACTTATATGAACCTGCTTCATGAACACCTCTCCATTATCAACTGAGCAGTATCCTTCTTTTAAATTGACTCTACCCCGTCTAATAGATTTAACTTCTGTTCCCTTTAGTTCTATACCACATTCATAAGTTTCCTCAATAAAGAACTCATGTCTAGCTTTTTTATTTGTCGCAAGTACCTTTACTCCTGCCATATCTTCTCACCTTCTTCACAAAAATATTTTTAAGCTAAGTTATACTATATCACAACAGAAAATATGTGTCAATTTTTTCAATAACAAATAAAAATTCAATAACAAATAAAAATTCAATAACAAATAAAAATCTTTATCATAAAAGCAAAATGAATTATAATTAAAGTATAAATATTGATAGAATTTTCAGTATTTATCGTAAACACAAATTTATTTTCCAAACTCTTGAAAGGGGATGATTCTATGGAATTAAAAGAAAAAATGAAAGTTATTGAAAGCATAAGCGATGGAGGCTCTACTTTTGAAGTTCTTGAATTTGAAAATTTAGATGGAGCTTCAGATCCTATTATGGCTATGGGGCTTTACTTTGCAAAACAGGCTGGGCTAAGATCTAGAATTGTAAGAGTAAAATTAAACAACTCATCAATAAAAACAGAAGCAGGTGCTCTTTACTACTCTAAGGGAAATCTTGTTTCAGATGCTAAAATGGGAGGTGTTGGAGGATTCTTCAAAAAAGGAATATCTGGCGCACTAACTAGCGAATCTTTAGTTAAACCTTCATACAAAGGAACTGGAGAAATCTACCTAGAACCATCTTTCAAACACTACTTCTTAATGGAATTAAAAAATGAAACAATAATAATAGATAAAGGCGTATTCTACTGCTGCTCTGATTCTCTTGAATTAAAAGCTGTTTCTCAGAAAAATGTCTCTTCAGCAATACTTGGTGGCGACGGAATATTCCAGCTACGGGTTTCAGGAACAGGTGTTTTAATATTAGAATTATCAGTTCCTAAAAACGAAATCGTAGAATATGACTTAAATGGAAGCGAAGAATTAAAAGTTGATGGAGATTTCTCATTTGCAAGAACTTCATCTGTTAATTTCTCAGTAACTAAATCTCAGAAATCACTGTTCAAATCTGCAATGAGTGGCGAAGGGTTCCTTAATACTTACTCTGGAACAGGAAAAGTCTGGTTAGCTCCAACTTCTTCAATCTACAGAGAATTTGGAAGTGGATTTATGCCAGGAAATTCAGGTATGGATAATAATGAAATTGACTAATAAATAAAGGTGTGTGCATAATTTTAAAAACTAATTTTGGTAAAATAATAGCAACCTCCTCTCCAGGCGATCAAGTCGCATTGTCGAGTTCGGTTTGCTATTATTATAACCAAAATATAAGTTTTAAAATTATTGCAACACACTTTTTTATTTTCCAACTTAATTATTAAAAATATTGTCTTAAATCCTTTTAACAGGATTTCATTAAATAAAAATATTAAACTATCATTAAGTTAGTTTTACATTTTATTAATAAGATTACTTATATTAATTGAATAATATACTCGAATACCTTTTATTCCCCAGATTTTTACTATATAATATAGTTTGTTATATTATTAGAATATTAAGGAGAGGATGATTTTTTTATGTTCAAGTCTGTGGACAGAGATGCGTTCAGAGACGCTTTTCGTGCGTCTATACCAATTTTTATCGCTTATGTTCCAATAGGGTTGGTTGGTGGAATTTTATTAAACGCTTCTGGGGTAAATTTGTTCTTTATTTTTTTAATGTCGCTTTTAGTTTTTAGTGGGAGTGCACAGTATATCGCTGCATCTATGATAGCCACTGGTGCACCGATTTCTTCTATAATCATTACAACATTGATTATAAATCTAAGACATTTCTTAATGAGTTCAAATTTAAATATGGTTATAAAAAATAAAAGTCCTAAGTACATAATTCCTTTTGGACTTGGTTTAACAGATGAAACTTTTGCTGTAAATTACGAAAGATATATTTCAGGTAGATGGGATGATACTAGAGCAATGCTAGTAAATTACCTATGTTTAGCAATTTGGCTATTAAGCTTCTGTGCTGGATCATTTTTAGGTAATTTTATAAGTATAGATACTTATATATCAGGATTTATAATAACTGCCCTATTCACAACTATGATAATGGGTGCCATCAAGAATTTTGTTTATGTTTTAGTTGCAATTATTTCAGTTTTATCATTTATAGCACTTTATAGCATGACTCGTAGCAGTCTAATAATGGTGGTTTCTCCAATAATCGCCTGTGCTTCAGGACTTATAATAGAAAAAATGTTAAAAACTTCAAAAGATAAGGAAGGAGCTGTTGCAGATGAGTAATATGTCGATATTATTAGTATGCCTTGGAATGGGTGCGGTTACTTATGCTCCAAGAGTATTGCCACTTCTTCTTTTTGCAGGTAAAGAAATGCCAAATTGGTTAAAAGAAGCTTTAAAATTTGTACCCGTTGCAATGCTTAGTGCACTTGTTGCAAAAGATGTATTTTTCAAAGACGATGCTTTATTTATGAGCTTATCAAATCCAAAAATACTAGCATTTGTACTTGTTGCAATTGTTGCTGCAAAATTTAAATCTATACCTATATCTCTTGTAGTTGGTGTAGGAAGTATATTTATTTTTTCAACAATATTATAAAAAAATACTGCCACAGAACACCTTTAAAAGGTGTTCTTGTGACAGTACCTTTACTGACACCTAACGGTCGTCAGTTTTTTTGTATTCAAATTTAGCTCCACAATTAGGACAAAT
>URRU01000057.1 GCA_900550335.1 uncultured Clostridium sp.
CTAACGGTAGTTTAAGCCATAGAGGGCTTATTTACAGAAAAAATTCTATATACCCTTTTCTATAGCCATAGATAGATAATCAGCACAACCTTCAATATTTCTATCATAATATTCTTTAAATCTCTCATCCATTGTATACATCATAGCTAGAGATTTATGCGCTTCTACACTGTATTTATTCCAAGTCATTTTTATCCATTTTTGGTGCATATTAACAAGTTCTTTTGCCTCTTTACTGTCTAAATCTAGATTTTCTTTTACACATTTTTCAACTAGAGTAAGGATATTTTCTTCTAATTCTTTAAACATCTTGTAATCCCCCTCGTTCATATTAAGCATTTTTTTATTAGATTCGTTTATTGAATCATCTCCATATTTTTCTCGTATTTCTTTTCCATAAGTTCTTTCATTTTCATCTATTAAGTTCTTTTTAAACACTTCAAATTTTTCTTTATCGCTCATATTGTATTCTCCTTTCAATGATTTTATAGATAGTTTTACAGAATTAATCATACTATCTATTTTTTTCTTTTCTTCCTCAAGACTAACAAGATGTTCTTCAAGAGCAGAAGATAAATCAAAATCTTTACGATAGATTATTTCTTTTATTGTATGAAGGTCAAATCCCCTCTCCTTGTAAAAAAGTATCTGCTGTAAAAGAGCTACTTCTTTATCATCATAATATCTATATCCAGATTCATTTATAAAGCTTGGTTTTAATAATCCAATTTCATCGTAATATCTAAGTGTTCTCGAGCTTACACCTGATATTTCAGAAAGTTTTCCGGTACTGTACAAAAAATCACCACCTAATAAGCATATATATTTCTATAGAAATAAAAATTAGCTAACTTTAATCTCATAATAAACTATTACGCAGCGTAAAGGTCAATAAAAAAATAAAAATAAATGGAAAATATTCGCTTTCTAAACTATAATATAATGTAGAAAAAATTGTTGGTTTTAAAAATAATTAAAATAAAAAATACTAGAATAGAACTAGTGTCATAAAATTCACAAAATTTAGGAGGAAAATAATAATGGAAACAATGTATATAGTTGCATTCAACTCAACTCACAACGCTATAAAAACAGAAAAATTATTACAGAAAGATGATATAAAAGCTACAACACTTCCAACACCAAGAGAAATAAGTGCTAGTTGTGGAATATCAATAAAATTTGAAAAAGAAGATATAGATAGAGTAAAAACTATTCTTGATGAAAATGAAATAAGCTACAAAGGTTTATTCATGATAGAAAAACTTGAAGGTGGAAAAAGAAGCGCCTCAGAATTAAACTAATGGAGGTATTATTATGCCGTTAAATCTTGAAAAAGGCGATATAGTAGAATTAAAGAAACCTCATGCCTGTGGTTGTAAAGATTTTGAAATAACTAGAGTAGGTATGGATATAAAAGCCAAATGTAAACAATGTGGAAGGCTAATTATGCTAGACAGAGAGACTTTTGAAAAAAGAGTTAAAAAGATAAATAAAGTTAGTGAATAGTATATATTAGTGAAAAATCCAAACTTTACTTAAAACTTAAAATTGTAAATATTGTACTTAATAAATTAAATGATAAATATTATATGCAAAAAAATGATATAAAAATAACGTGTTTTTTTAATATTTAACGTATATTATTTAAGAAAAATTTGATATAATGTAATTGTAAAATGAATAAATTCATTGAAATAAACATTTTCATGGGGGTGCTATAAAAATGGCAGTAAAATTTGCAAGAAGATTAGACAACTTAGAAGGATCAGCAATACGTGAGCTATTAAAATTAACAGCTAGACCAGAAGTTATATCATTCGCTGGTGGTATGCCTGCTCCAGAATTATTCCCAGTAGAAGAAATGAAAAAAATATCAGTTCAGGTTCTTGAAGAACAGGGAAAAGTAGCTTTACAGTACACTACTACTGAAGGTTACAAACCATTAAGAGAAAAAATAGCAGAAAGAATGAACAGAAAATTAAAAACTAATGTAGGTCCAGACGATATACTTATAACAAGTGGATCTCAGCAGGGGCTTGATTTCTCTGGTAAAGTATTCCTAGATGAAGGTGACATAGTATTATGTGAAAGTCCATCATACATGGGTGCTTTAAATGCTTTCAAATCATATCAGCCAAAATTCATAGAAATACCAACAGATGATAACGGTATGATAATGGAAGAACTTGAAAAAGTATTAGAAGAAAATGACAGAGTAAAAATGATATATGTTATAC
Organism: uncultured Clostridium sp.; assembly: GCA_900550335.1. Classification (GTDB taxonomy): domain Bacteria; phylum Bacillota; class Clostridia; order Peptostreptococcales; family Peptostreptococcaceae; genus Peptacetobacter. The sequence continues at coordinate 2,241 of URRU01000057.1, forward strand.
CAGATTTCCAGAATCCATCAGGAAGAACTTGGCCAATGGAAAGAAGAGAGAAATTCATGGAAATAATAAACAAATATGAAATACCTGTTATAGAAGATAACCCATACGGTGAATTAAGATTCGAAGGTGAATTCTTACCATCATTAAAAGCTATGGATACTAAAGGTTTAGTAATATTCCTTGGAACATTCTCTAAAATATTCTGCCCAGGATACAGATTAGGATGGACTTGTGCAGCTCCAGAAATATTAAACAAATACAATATATGCAAACAGGGAGCAGACTTACAGGCTTCTACAATATCTCAGATGGAAGTTAATAAATTCATAGAAGAATATGATTTAGATGCTCATGTTGAAAACATAAAAGCTTGCTACGTTAAACGTAGAGACTTAATGCTAAAAACTATGGAAGAAGAATTCCCAGCATGTGTTAAATTCACTCATCCACAGGGTGGTCTATTCACTTGGGTAGTACTTCCAGAAAACGTAAAAGCAGCTGAAATGGCTACTAAATGTCTTGAAAAGAACGTTGCATACGTACCAGGAGATTCATTCTTCCCTAATGGTGGAGTATACAACTGCTGTAGATTAAACTACTCTAACATGCCAGAAGACAAAATAGTTGAAGGTATCAAGAGAATGGGACAGGTTTTAAGAGAAGAATTAGGTGAATAATTTAATTTCTTTTAAAATCTAAATTTAATATCAAAATAAAAAACAACCCTCTGGTTTTTACCAGGGGGTTTATTTTTTATAAGGTTATTTACTTTATACAAGAAACACAATTAACTTACGTATAAATAGGATTTAAACTATTTTCGATTTATTTTATATTTTTGTATTTAGAAAATGGTGTCCAAAATGCTGGTGTAAATATTAATGTTCCCTTAGCTTCTGAACTACCTACATTTTCAATTATATGTGGGACATTACTTTTTATAATAGTACTATCTCCAGAATTTAGATGTATAGATTCATTTGGAAGATGGATTAATAGCTCTCCTTCTTCTAATAAAACGATTTCTTCGTTCTCATGAACAAGATGAAATTCAGAGTCACAGCACATAGGTTTATGAAAGAACTTTATTGCTACTGCTTGTGGTGTAAATTCTTCATGAGGTAAGGTAGATAGTATATGGTATTCAACAGGTGAATTCGGTTGTTTCATTATCAAAACGTCTTCACTTCTTGTAGTTAAAATTTCAGATGTCTTTTCTTGGTCGAATAAAAGAAATGTAGGAACACCAAGGGATATTGAAATTTTTCTAAGAGAAGAAAGAGACGGGTCGACTAAATTTCTCTCAATTTGTGATATGTAACCTATTGATAGACCTGTATCATCTGATAATTTTTGTAAAGTAATATTTTTACCCTTCCTAAAAGTTCTAATTCTCTCTCCTAACATACGCTCGCCCTCTTTAAAATTTTATTGTATTTATAAAAATTTCTTGCAATAAATTATATATTTTTATAATATCATAAAAACGTCCAAAATAAACTTTTTTCTTGCGTTATAACGTAAAAATATAGTTGACAATAACATATCTACATGATAATATATACAAGTATGAGAATTAGATTCTCATTTCTCTGCTCTAAATAATTTAGAGCCGTTAAGTCCAAAGGGAGGTGAATTGTAGTGAGAGATTACGAATTAGTTTACGTTGTGAAACCAGTTCTAGATGAAGAAACTAGAGAAGGTGTACAGAACAGAATAAAAGAAATAATAGAAGCTAATGGTGGAGAAGTAACTAAAGTTGACGCTTGGGGAAATAGAAAACTAGCTTACCCAATAGCTAAATTTACTGAAGGTTTCTACACACTAGTTAACTTCAAAGCTTCTGTAGAATTACCAAAAGAATTAGACAGAAACTTAAAAATAAACGAAAACGTAATAAGACACATGGTAGTTGTTTGTGACTAATCATATCTTATTTAAATAGGTGGTGTTTTAATGAATCAAGTAGTATTAGTAGGAAGACTTACTAAAGACCCGGAATTAAGATATATTCCAGGAAGTGGAACACCAGTTGCCACTTTTACTCTTGCAGTAAATAGAGATTTTACAAAGAGAGATGGCACAAGAGAAGCCGATTTTATTCCTATAGAAGTTATGGGAAAACCCGCTGAATTCTGTGCAAACTATCTTACAAAAGGAAGATTAGTAGCGTGCAGTGGACAGTTAAGAATTGATAACTATCAGCAGGCAGGCGAATGGAAGACTTTTACTAAAGTTAGCTGCAGACAGGTCGATGCACTTGAAAGCAAAAAAGCTGTTAGTGAAGGATCTTATAATAGTTTTGAGAATAATTACAGTAATAATATAAACGATAATCAGAATAAACCAGCTTTTGAACCTGCTGGTCCTTCTCCAACTCCGGACTTGGACATAAATGGGTTTGGAGCGGTTGACGATGACGACGTACCATTTTAAAAAGGAGGGGAATTAGTCATGATGAACAAAAGAAGACGTAAGAAAAAAAGAGTTTGTCAGTTCTGCGCTGATAAAAACGCTAAAATAGATTACAAAGATACTCAGAGATTACAGAGATATGTTACTGAAAGAGGTAAAATATTACCAAGAAGAATATCAGGAACATGTGCTAAACATCAGAGAGAATTAACAAAAGCTATAAAAAGAGCTAGAAATATAGCACTTTTACCTTACACATTAGACTAGTAAATAATAACGGATAAAATCCTATCGAGTTTGACTCGATAGGATTTTTTTCGTTATTATAAAGTTTTTAAAAACAAAAAAAATTGAAACTAAATAAATAGTATGCGATAAATGAAATATAAAAAAATGAAATTTTTAAAAGAGTAGTGTAACAAAAATTTGTATATATTAGCATAAAGTGATGTATTAGATAAAGACTTTTATATATAGTTATTTATGATATAATAATAATATTAGGGTATTAGTTGAATAAATGATAAAAGTGTACACTTTGCTGTATACAATTATCGATTAAAAGGATTTTAATTTTTAAATCACATAAGGTGTGATTACAAATAAACTAATAAATAGATATGACAGGAGAGGAAAAATGAAAAAGCAAAACCAAGCGATAACTGTTATGCTATCAACTGTAATTGCAATATTTTTAACTGTTGGAACATCTAATCTTACTGCAGCGTCGGTAGCTATAATTTTTACAGTTTGTATACCTTTTGCGGTTATAGGTATGATTTCCAACGAAAGACAGAGTATGATAGCTTTTATAGTTTCAGCTTTAGCTATATTTGGTTTAACTGATGTTAAATATGCTGTTGAGGTTGTTATGACCTTTGTTATACCTTCTCTTATTTTAGGAAGACTTGTTGATTCGGTAAGTGAAAAAGATGACGATGATAGACAAGATCCACTTTATATGGGAATAATTATTTTCATTTTATCGACGATAGCATATATTATCGTAGCCAAATATATGATGAATATAGATGTATTAAAACAGCTAACAGATACATTCTCTAATATGGCTAAAACACGGCTAGAAACTATGCCTAAGGAACAATTAAAACTTATTGGAGATGCAACACCTGAAGAACTTACAAATATGTTCAGAAATATGATAGTATCATTGTTATTTGTACAATCTTGTATGTGTGTATTTTTCACGTATTTCTTAGGTGGTTCAATAGCAAAAAAATTAACAGAAAAAAATCTAAATAGAGTTAGAATGTCTGAACTATATTTACCAGGAAATGCAGTAGTTATAACATTTGTTATATATCTAGGAGTATATGGACTTTCTTATATGGATACATCTCTAAATGTTATTGCAATAATGGGAAATCTACAGATAATCTTCAATTTAATGTTTATGGTTCAAGGTATATCAGTATGTATATACATAATAAAGAATAGAATTGTAAGAGGAAGAGGGGGAATAGTATTCCCAGTTATATTGATTGTTACTCTAGGAGTAATGGGTGGAGGTACACTTATAGCCCTACTAGGTATGCTTGATTGTATTATGGATTTCAGAAAGCTTAAAATAAATAAAATGAAGAAATCCATGTAGGAGGATTGAAATGAATGTAAAGCCAAATTTAGATAGAAGTAACCGAGAAATTAAAATATATATGGTTATAATGCTTTTTGGAGGATTAGCTCTTTCATATTATAACGTTTTAATGGGAATTGGATTTATCGCTATATCAGGACTTGTATTCTACTTAAATTTAAGAAATAGCGAATCTAAAAAATTAGAATGGTTAAAATATGTTGAAGATCTATCTTTAAATATGGATAAAACAGCAAAAAAATCTATAAAATATCTTCCTATACCAATGTGTGTTATAGAATTTAATGGGAAAATAATCATGCATAATGAAAAATTTTCAGAAGTTACTGGTAGAGAAAGATTGCTCGACGAAAATATAAACGATCTTGTAGGAGATATAGATTTAACAAAGGCATTAAATGATGAAAATGAAATGTACTCTGAAATAGAATACAAAGAAAGAAGATATAAAATCGTATATAGAGTAATAAAGAATAAAACAAGCTCAGATGTAGACTATATGATGGTTCTTTATTGGTTAGATATAACAGATTATCTAATGCTTAAAGAGAGATATATAAATGAAAAGACAGTTATAGGTCTTATAGAAGTAGATGGGTATGAGGAAGTACTTAAAAGTGCTGAAGAAGAAAATAGACCTCTTATTACTGCGGATATAGAAAGAATACTATCTACATTTGAAACTGAGTCAAAAGCTGCTATGAAGAGAGTCTCTAAAGATAAATTCTTCCTAGTAATGAACAGAGAAGAACTTAAAAAAATAGAATTTGATAAGTTTGAAATACTGGATAAAATTAGAAATATAGACCATGGAAATACTTTCCCAGTTACAATAAGTATGGGTATAGGTATAGATGGTGAAACTATAAATGATAATTTTAAAATGGCAATCGGAGCATTAGATTTAGCATTAGGTAGAGGTGGAGACCAGGTTGTTGTAAAAACTAAGGATAATTTCTCATTCTACGGTGGTAAATCAAAGGCTGTTGAGAAAAAGACAAAAGTAAAATCAAGACTGATAGGTCATGCACTTAGAGAAATAATAAATCAGAGTGAAGATATTCTTATAATGGGGCATAGATATCCAGATATGGATGCAATGGGTGCAGCTGTAGGTATATACGACCTTTGTAAGGCTTGTGGTAAAGAATCAAATATAGTTTTAGAAAATGTAAATGATTCTATAGAAATATTTGCCCAAAAGATAAAAAGGGACAAATACTACAAGGGTATTTTTATAAATCATGAAACCGCAATAGAAAGATGTAAAGAGGATACACTTGTAATAGTTTTAGATACACATAGACCAAACTTTACAGAATGTCCTCAGCTTTTAGATATATCAGATAAGGTTGTTGTTATAGACCATCATAGAAGAGGTGTTGAATTTATAAGCGATACAGTGCTTTTATTCCACGAAATTTATGTATCTTCTACTTGTGAAATGGTTACAGAACTTATTCAGTATATGGACGAAAATATTAAAATAAATAAAATGACCGCAGAGGGGCTTCTAGCGGGTATAAACCTAGATACTAAAAACTTTGCATTTAAGACAGGAGTTAGAACATTTGAAGCGGCTTCTTATTTAAGAAAAATCGGTGCTGATACAATAGAGGTTAAAAAGCTATTTAATGCGGATATAAGCGACTTTACAACTAAAGCAGAAATTATTCAAAACACAAAAATTATAAATAATAGAATTTGTATCGGATATACTTCTTCAGAAATTGACAATGTAAATGTAATAATAGCCAAAGCAGCTGATGAGCTTTTAAATATCAGACAGGTAGAGGCTTCATTTGTACTAGGTCAGAAAGATGGAAAAGTATTTATTAGTGCTAGATCTTTAGGAGATATAAATGTACATGTAATGATGGAAAAATTAGGCGGTGGCGGACATATAGATATAGCCGGAGCACAGCTTAAAAATGTATCTCTTAAAAAAGCATATAATATGGTACATGAAATAATAGAAGAATTCTTAGAGGAGGATAAATAGATGAAAGTAATATTATTAAAAGATGTTAAAGGTACAGGAAAAAAAGGAGAAATGAAGGAAGTTAGCGATGGTTACGCAAGAAACTTCTTATTCCCTAAAAAAATGGCTGTACAGGCAGATGCAGGAAATATAAAAGAATTAAAAGAAAAACAGAAATCACAGGAATTCCACGCTCAGAAAGAATATGATGAAGCGGTACTTCTTGGAAAACAGATGGAAGAAATAAATATAGAAATATACACTAAGGCTGGAGATGGAGGAAGATTATTCGGATCAATAACTTCTAAAGAAATAGCGGAACAGCTTAAAAAACAGAAAGGTATAACTATAGATAAAAGAAAAATAAATCTTGATGAACCAATAAGAGTTTTAGGATCAAGAAGAGTAGAAATAAAAATACATCCAAAAGTAACTACTAACATAAGAGTAGATGTTAAAGAAAAAAATAAATAAGATAGGGTAGAAAAATGGCAGATATAACCAGAATACCACCTCATAGTGTCGAATCAGAGCAGTCTATTCTAGGTTCAATCCTGCTTGATAAAGACGCTATAATTACAGTAGCAGAGACAATAACTCCAACAGATTTCTATAAAGATGCACATAGAATTATATATGAGAGTATGATGGCTCTGAACAACAAGAATGAACCTATAGATATGGTAACATTGACGGATGAGCTTAGAAAAAGAGGTTACCTAGATGATATAGGTGGAGTAACATATTTAACAAGCTTATCTACAATAGTTCCTACTACATCGAATGTAAAATATTATGCAGAAATAGTAAAAGAAAAATCAGTACTTAGACAGCTTATTAAAGCTTCCAACGACATAATAAATTTAGGGTATGGAAGTGGAGAAAATGCTGAGGATGTACTAGATTTTGCTGAAAAAAAGATATTCGATATTTCTCAGGAAAGAACAAGCGATGATTTTAAACCTATAAATCAAGTACTTATGGATACGTACGATATGATAGAGTCTATATACTCTAACAAAAGCGATGTAACAGGAGTAACGACAGGATTTAAGGATTTAAATAAAAAAATAAATGGACTACAGAGAACAGACTTAATACTAGTTGCTGCAAGACCTGCTATGGGTAAAACCGCATTTGCACTTAATTTAGTGCAAAATGCAGCAATAAAAGGAAATGCTTCGGTTGCAGTATTCAGTTTGGAAATGTCTAAGGAGCAACTTGCTCAAAGAATGATAGCAGCTCAATCAAATGTAGAGCTTAAGAAAATGAAAACAGGTACATTAAATGATGCAGACTGGCCTAGGATAATAAGTGCTATGGCAGTTATGTCAGACGCAAAAATATTTATAGATGATACTCCTGGTATAAAAATAAATGAGCTTAGATCTAAATGCAGAAAGTTGAAAATGGAACAGGGATTGGATTTAGTTATGATAGACTACCTTCAGCTTATGGAAAGTGATTCTAAGAATGAAAGTAGACAACAGGAGATATCTAAAATATCTAGATCTCTTAAAATACTAGCTAAGGAATTGGATTGCCCTGTTGTTGCACTATCTCAGTTATCGAGAGCACCAGAGCAGAGAGCAGACCACAGACCAGTTCTTTCAGATTTAAGAGAATCTGGAGCTATAGAACAGGATGCCGATATAGTAATGTTCCTTTATAGAGATGAATATTATCATTCAGATTCAGAGAAAAAAGACCTAGCAGAAATAATAATTGCTAAAAATAGACACGGAGAAACTGGCTCAGTTGAGCTAGTTTGGATGGGTTCTATACAGCGTTTTGGTGATAAAGTAAAAGATTTATAAAGTTTTATATCCACAGAATATAGGTTCGTAAGCCTTGGTTTCTGTGGATATTTTTATGTTTAAAAGATAAAATGTTGAAAAATAAACAAATAGGATATCAACAATATCCACAAGTGAATTGTTGATAAATGTTGATAACTTTTTTGAATAAATTTATGCAAAAAAAATAAAAAAAAGTGTTGACGAGAAGGCATATTATAGATATAATATTACTTGTGGTTGAGGGAACACATTAAAAACCTTCAAAAATACAGGATGTGGTCTATTAGCTCAGTCGGTAGAGCACTTGACTTTTAATCAAGGTGTCCCGC